>CAZDDB010000216.1:0-6854 GCA_964504105.1 uncultured Acidobacteriota bacterium | reverse complement strand
GAATCAGAAAAATAATAGCTGCCATCACGACCGTTAGCGATCCCCCATGGTCCATCGACACGCGCATCGATAGCCAGACCGCCGTCGCCGCCGAACCCAACAATCGTGCCTTTGGCTACAACGGTTTTAAAAACAGAACTGAGATTGGCAGCATTGCGCCGACCTCCATTTCCCCAATATATTATTTTGCCGATCGGATCATACGTATGATGGACACCGAGACTCCAACCTCCAAGGCCATTCTGCCGAATATCCCAAATACCTACGGCTACGGATTGATCGCGTGAAACACGAATGTCTTCACGAGTTGGTATTCCCAAATTGTAGCCGCTTCCAAAATTGCCAAATTCACCGGCAGATGTTTGGTAAGCACTTTCATACACATAAGTAGCTGTAATTAAGGCATATTGCTTCCCCTGAATCCTCCTGCCATAAACGTCAGTCCCATCCCAGGTAAAGGAATGCGTTTGATTGGCGTTCGGCGCAAACGACTGCTTGAATTCCCTGCCTGCCACTGCAATCCGTAAATCAATGGCCTTAAGAGATGTTATGTCGGAAGCAGTTAGGGGAATGGTCATATTTTGCGCTGCAATCCTTCCTGGCACCCTATCACTCGAGTAGTGCAATCCAAAAGGGAGACCGGCGAGGTAAATGCTTTCTCCCAGTATCTGATTTTGACATTCTATTACTGATCCTGAAACCGTAGCGGGACATTCTTTTGGGTCATCGCTCCCGGCAGGATCGACACCCGGCGGGTTATAGGCGCCAGCCGGAAAATTCAAGTCCACAATCGAAAAATGATTCATTCGAAATCTCCAGAAAGACTGACCTGGCTGATATAGGGACGCAAGGTTTAGCCTTTCCAGATCTGTCATTCCGAGCAAGCCTATGGCGGCGGCATTATCGGGCACGGCATCTCCATCGATGTCAACATCAGCAAGTCCGCTGGCAATGCTCAAGACTTTTAAAACAATCCCATTGTCTGAAGCGATCCATGCCGCTTTTGTTCGATCGTAATATCCGACCGGAACCGGAGTACCTATCGGAATGTTCAAGAAATTTTCAAGATAAAAAGTAAATGGTGCTGCAAAGCGGACTTCGGTGGCTCGCGCCGCAACGGCTTCATCTGCGCTTAGTTCAACAGCGTAGGTATAAGCGGATGTCGGCGGCAGCTCGGCAGGCATAGCTGCCGGCCCATTGGGCCCGACAGTATACTCCGTGGCCCGAACGTGAATGCTCTGCAGGGTTTGCCGGCTTCCATCGGGAAACGTCATGTATACGCCTTCTTGCTGTGGAAGGAAAAGCGTGGCCTGCCGTGTTCCGTCTTCATCGCTTACTACAGATGCGCGGGCGACTTCGAGCGGTTGAGAAAAGTCGATCATGGTGACTTGGGAGTCAAGCCCTACCATAACAACATCATCTATAATGGAATAATCCTGCCAGGGCACATCCAGCGCTCGTTGTACCGGCAAGTAACCATCCTTTTCATAATCAACTGTTAGCACGCCACCACCGTTTACAGCCAGGTCAAACATGCCGTCTGCACGACTAAACGTGCTGCCCAATTCGAGATGATTCAAAATGGTAATTTTCACACCAGGTAACGGACCGCCGTCACGATTCTTCACCTTCCCGCGCAGGACCGCTGCTTGAATAGGCTTGATGGTACCGGCAGCCACCCCCGTCTGAATCGGGTGATTTCCCGTATAAAGAAATTCTGTCGCCGATGCCAATGTCGTGGTAACGGAAAGATCCAGCAGAGGCGCAACCGTAACCGGATCGGGCGGAATGACATCCCCCAAAGTTAGAGTCAAATTGATGACTTTCGCAGTCGTGTTACCTGCGATATCCGTTGCCTGAATATTAATGGTATTTGCTCCCTGATTCAGAGAAAGATTGCAATGAAAGCTAGTTCCAGAAATTGACGCCGGAACTCCACTACAGGTCACCGAAGCGACACCGGAAAGAGAATCCGTTACTGTACCGGTAAGATTCACTCCAGCAGTCTGAAGTATTGCGCCATCGGTTGGAACAAGACCGCTCAGGGTCGGTCCGGTCTTATCGATGTTTACCGTCATTGAAGCGACTGCGGTATTCCCCGCCTTATCAAACGCAGTTCCTGTAACGACCTGATTGGCTCCTTCATTGCTGATGGTTAGCGGCGGCGGGCAGCTTGCAATCCCGCTGATCGCGTCAGAACAAGTGAAGGTGACAGTGACATCCGTTTTGTTCCATCCCGCAGCGTTGGGAGAAGGGGCGACAGAAGCTGTGATCGTTGGGGTACCATCATCCACTCCGATGATCTGAACTGTCACGCCACCGAGGGCTTTACCGCGCACCTCAACCGATAAAGTATTGTTGGCAAGAAGCGTAACGAGTTTTTCTACTATTGCGGCATTTTGGTTGAACTCGTTGGGTCCGACGACTTGAACACCATTCAAAGTAAAGATGGAACTGGACACCTTTTCGTACTGGCCATCAACAAGTCCACCATTATTAATACGAAGTGTATAGGTAGTACTTGGATTTAAGATGGAAAAGGTCTTTGTGATTAGATCCGGGCTGCTTGTATCACGAACGTAATTCTCCGGTCCAAATGCTACAAAGGTTCCGGCCGCACAGACGGAGGTAAGGGCGACAGAGATAACAATTCCAAGAATAGACAGAAAAGATAGACGCATTGAACCAAACTGAAAAGCCGACTTTACTTTCATCGCAAGCCCCCTACGAAAAGGAATGCATTTATTCAGCTGTTCCGAAAGAAACGGTGATAAAGCTACGGCCACCCCAGAAAGCTAGAGTGACAAGACTAGGTAGACGACCCCCAGCTTCTTTTCAGACGAGAGGTAAAATACGGGGCAATGTACCACAAGGCCTGTGACTGTGTAAACAACCTGAATTGCAGAGCACCGGTGCAGGCAGCGCGGCCCTTAAGGCAGGAACCCTACGATTGTAGCGGCGCTCCAAACAGCGAGTTGGCCGTAGCGTTTTCGATGGTCAGACTTACAAAATCTCCAATCTTTGTATCCGATCCGGGGAAATTAACGACTCGATTGCAAAACGTTCGGCCGGTCAAGAGTTCTTCTCCCTTCTTCGATGAAGATTCCGCCAGGACTTCCTGAGTTGTCCCGATCAAGGAAACGTTCAGCCGGTGCTGGATCTCCTTTTGAAGATCCTGGAGTGCACGGAGGCGCGCGGACTTCTCCTCTTCCGGCACATTGTCCACAAGCTTCAGAGCAGCTGTGTGCGGTCTGGGAGAGTACTTGAAGGAATACAGATTTGCGTACTCGACCTGCCGCACGATGTCCATCGTTTGTTCAAAATCGGCCCCGGTCTCTCCCGGAAATCCGACGATGATGTCCGAACTGATGGCGATTTCAGGACAACGTCTGCGAAGATACTCCACTTTGGACAGGTACGTTTCCCGATCGTAATCGCGTTTCATGCGGTGAAGCACATCATTGGAGCCGGCCTGCAGCGGCAGATGCAGATTAGTGCAAAGTTTCGGCAACGCGCCGTACAGATCCATCACTTTCTCCGTGATATCGGACGGATGCGGGCTTGTGTAGCGGATCCTGCGGATTCCCGGGATCTCATTCAGCGAGCAAAGCAGATCGGCAAAATCGAAATTTTCATAGGTATACGAATTCACATTTTGCCCCAGCAGGCAGATCTCGACAAAACCGCGATCCGAAAGATGCCTGGCCTCTTCCAGAATCGAATGGGGGTTCCGGCTGATTTCCCGGCCCCGAAGAAACGGGACCACACAGAATGAACAAAACTTGTCGCAACCTTCCATGATGGTAATGTACGCCTTCACCGAGGAATCGCGCAGAACCGTCTCGACTTCAAACGTGGGTTCCTGCCGCGGTCCGGAATGGGCCAGCAACTGGCGCCGTTCTGACTGGAGCGTCTCGAGCAACGAAGGAAGCTCACCAATATTCTTTGGACCAAAAACCAGATCCACATAAGGACGCCCCTTGAAGAAGAGAGCCTGTTCTTGCTGTGCAAGGCAACCGCACACACCGATCATCAAACCGGGTTTTCCTTTCTTGTAGCTCTTTAATTGTCCGAGACGGGTAAACACCTTTTGCGCGGCTTTTTCCCGTACGCTGCAGGTGTTAATCAATATTACGTCGGCCAGCGACTCATCCGGTGTGGATGAATATCCGAGTCCTGAAAGAATCCCCGATATCTTTTCGCTGTCATGCACATTCATCTGACAGCCGTATGTTTCAATATGAAATTTCTTTTCCATGATTTCCATTTTGCGGTTTTAGGCGCGTTTTTCCTCCATGACCGGGACCGCAGCGGGTTTCCGTTTCCCGATCACGTACCCGATCATTCCTGAAAGCGCATATACGGTCGATACCGTAATCAACATTCGCTGGGGATCCAGAGCAATCCCAACAATAATGAGGGCGATTAACACAACGGCGCGATAGGAACGCGGCTGCTTCAAGTTCAGATCCTTGAAACTGCGGTACTTGATCCGGGAAACCATCAGAAACGCGAGAAGCGCCATTGCAATCAGGACGGCAATCGCGCGCGAGTCGCCGTCCAGCCGTTCAGGGAAACAGTAGATTGTTGAGCCAACAACTGCTGCGGCGGCTGGAGTAGGCATGCCGATAAAATAACGTTTGTCCGGAGCTGCAGTGCTCTGAACGTTAAACCGAGCCAGACGGCTCGCGGCGCAGATGAGAAACACAAACGACACAAGCCACCCGGCGCGCGAAATCGACAGGTTGCCTTCATAATGGTAAAAGGCCCAGAGATAGACCAGAACCGCGGGCGCCATGCCAAAGGTAATCACATCGGCCAGCGAATCAAATTGAACTCCAAAATCCGACGTTGTATTTGTCATCCGGGCCAAACGGCCATCCAGTGCATCCAGAATCATCGCAATCCCGATCAAAACACCGGCCAGTTCCATGTTCCCTTTGATGGCGCAGCTCACTGCATAGAAACCGCAAAAAATATTGGAAACAGTAAACGAGCTTGGCAGGATGAAGATTCCCCTTCTATACTGCTCTCTGGACCAGGGTCGTCGTCCGCGCATCCAGCGGCGCCGCTTCATACCAGGTCTCCCAACACCGTCTCTCCCGCCCTCACCTTATCCCCCATCTTGACGCGAATCGTTGCGCCCGGCGGGAAAAACACATCGACACGTGATCCGAACTTGATCAAACCGATTCGCTCTCCGGCCGCCAGCGTCTCCCCCTCCCGCTTCCAACAGATGATTCTGCGCGCAATCAGGCCCGCGATTTGAACAAAACGAACGAGCTTTCCTTCATGATCTATCGTGATCGAGTTTCGCTCATTCTCACTGGACGCACGCTCGTCGAACGCCGCAAGAAACTTCCCTTTGCTGTACTGAATCTCGGTGATCTTGCCGGCAACGGGCGCCCGGTTTACGTGCACGTTAAATACGGACAAGAAAATGCTGATTGTATCCTGGTCCCGATCTTTCCGGATCGAAACAATCTTGCCATCCGCAGGAGAAAGAATTTCCCCTCCGTTCACAATGAAATTTCGTTCCGGATCACGAAAAAAGAAGACTACAAAGCCGGCAAGAACTAGTATCCCTGCTCCGATCCATAGAAAACCGAACAAAAGGGTAATACCGCCAACCACTGCGAGAATCAAAATATACGAGTAGCCTTCTTTTGCAATGGACATTGTATAAACACCTTCCTCTATGAAACGGAGTTAACCGTGGTGTCGATTCCGCATGGCCTGCATTTTATCCTTTAACGCAAGCTTCTTCTTTTTTAGAGTTACCTCCTCAACTTTTTCCGAATCAGAAAGATATAAACGAGAGGACAGTTCCTCTAAACGACCTTCCAGAGAACGGTGCTGTTCGTATAAGGACCGGTATTCCGCATTTTGTTCAAGCAGGACTTGAGAAATATCTCTTGTCTCCATACAATTTCCTCCTGATCTGATCGAATCCAAGCAAAAGGTGGGATGTGCAAACATCTATTTCTAATTATAGCAGTTTTCTTTTGGCACTGGAAACATTGCGCAGCATCCTCTCACTTGTTACTCGGCTAAATCTTTTTGTGTGACTTCGCTTCAGCGTCGGAAGGCCGCAGATACGCGGCGCGCAGCTCATTTCCTTGTATGACATCCCCACGACGGAATTTTCCGTGCGCAAGAACCGAGAGAGTCTCAGCCAGAACAAAATCCTGGAAAACAAGACGGGAGTTTTCGTGGTTCTTCAACGAATCAAAATAGAGTTGAGCACCCGGACCACAAAATTGAACCGGTTCCACAGGCAATTCTGTGCGCCATGTTAAGGGGGAAATCGAACGGGGTTCGGTTCTTTGTACCAGGTCTTTGCCCTGTCTGAGAAACAGGGAGGTAAAAATCTCACCGCGCCGCGCATCCATTGCCGGGCAAATCCAACCCTGGTCCGGGACCTGATTGGCTGCCACTTCCAGTCCGTTTGCGGCAATTACAGGAATCCGAAGCGCGTACGAAAGTCCCTTAACGACACTCAAGCCGATCCGCAAACCGGTGAAGGAACCGGGACCATTCACCACTGCGATCCCATCGAGATTCCGGATCCCCCAGTCCACCTGACGAAACAGTGACTCGATGGCCGGCATCAACCGCTCGGTGTGCGTAACAGGACTTCTGGAGAGATACTCGCCGACAACGTTCCCGTCCACACTTAGACACACATTGCAGATCGTTGTTGATGTATCGATTGCCAGCAATTTCATTTCATCCGTTAACATATTGAATCATTCGCCGGATTACAACAGGCGGGGTCGGTGCCTATGCGTTTTTCTCCTCTGTGAACTCTGTACTACTAACGTTGAGTTTCTTCTTTGTTTGGCAAGAATTTA
>CAZDDB010000215.1:0-6958 GCA_964504105.1 uncultured Acidobacteriota bacterium | reverse complement strand
TCCCATCACCACATCCAAAATCAACGAAGCTAAAGGGACGATTGCCGAAACGCTCTGCCAGCAAATGATCCAGAGTAGCGAACATCTCACCATGGCAAAGGACATTGCCCCGAATCATCCGCTGATAGAGATGCCATTTGTCTTCAAAGAAAACGCCGATCGCTTCGGGATTATTAGTATTCATGCGTATATATGTTATACCTGTTATCGATACCTTCGTATGTGTCCGTTAACTGGTCCTGCGTATTCATACAAATTCCGTTACAGAATTGCCGAAGGCAAACCGTGCGCTCCAAACTTCATACTGTGCTCAATCGCTTTCACACAATGGCCGTACAGAGAGCCATGGACTTTGCTCGTCACAGGCTGCAAGTAAGCTTCCATTTGTTCAGCACCAAGCGGAGGGGCCTCGAGATATGGCACCGTTTCCTCCGGTATACCGAAATCACCTGTTGTCCTGATGTAGTGTACAGTGCAATAAGGCAACCACAACAGGTCGTCCGAGTTGCGGGTGTCCCCTCCAGGCTGTATCCACTCGCCAAAGGCAAAAGAACTGACGTTTCTGATAAGATCATCCTATTGGCTCTTTGCCTATGGTCAGCCAAAAAACAAATTCTTATCCAATCGCAACTTTTCCTTACCAATGGTTGTTTGAGATAAAACAACAGGTTGAGGGGCTGATCTATCAACTCATGGGGCGTCATAAGGAGTCCACAGCCGCCTGTCAAGTTGCGGCTTCTCTCCTTGAGCTTTCTCCCGTCTCCAAAGATGCGGTTGTTGGTCCGTGGCGCGCAGAAGATTTCGCCCACATTTGCGTCCTATGAGTTACCTTGCAGGCTCTCAGCTTGGGCGATACCAGATTATTGCGCCTTTGGGAAAAGGCGGAATGGGGGAAGTGTATCGCGCGCGCGATACGCAGCTCGACCGCGAGGTCGCGGTCAAAGTACTGGCCGATCATTTGACAGCACGCTCTGATGCAATCAAGCGTTTTGAGCGGGAAGCAAAGGCGGTTGCAGCGCTATCGCATCCCAACATTCTGGACATCCATGATTTCGGCACGGATCAAGGTGTGCTGTTTGCGGTAACGGAGCTTCTGAAAGGAGAGACGCTGCGAGCGCGATTAGCGCGTTCTCCGATGCGTCATGAGGAAGCTTTGCGTGTCACTGTGGAAATCACAGACGGACTGGCTGCTGCTCATTCGAAAGGAATTATCCATCGCGACTTGAAGCCGGAAAATATTTTCATCACAACCGACGACCGCGTAAAAATTCTGGACTTTGGTTTGGCACGACTGCGCCCAGTGGAAATCGCCTCCGAAGTGACCGGGGTGCCGACCGAATCTGGCGCAACAGAAGCGGGAGTAGTGCTTGGCACGGTTCCATACATGTCTCCGGAACAACTGCGAGGCGAGACGGTCGACGCACGCAGCGACATCTTCTCGCTTGGCTGCGTCCTCTATGAAATGCTCACCGGCAGCAATGCATTTCAGAAACGCACGCAACCGGAAACGATTGGAGCCATCCTTCATGAAGATCCACCTCAGTTAAGCGAGCAGATCCCATTGCCACTGCGCCAAGTCATTTCGCGGTGTCTGCAAAAGGATGCCGCACAACGGTTTTCATCGGCTCAGGAACTGCTGGGGGCGTTGCGGTTCATGACGCGGGCCGCCGAAATGAGGCCACGTACACCAACCACGCGAATTGTCTCATGGATCGGGTCGAGTTTGCTGATCATTGCCCTTCTGACAGTAGTGCTCTTCAGTGTTTGGAAGGGAAAGGAAAAACCCTCCGCTCCATCGCAAGTAAACGAGATTCGATCGATCGCCGTTCTGCCGCTGAAAAATCTCTCCGGTGATCCGCAGCGGGAATATTTCGCCGATGCAATGACAGAAGAACTGATCACCACGCTGGCACGGATCTCTTCTTTGCAGGTTATATCCCGGACTTCCGTGATGGGATACAAAACCACCCAGAAGCCTCTGCGGGAAATTGCTAAAGAACTAAATGTGGATGCCATCATAGAAGGCTCGATCTTTCCTGCCGGCGACCGGGTGCGGATTACGGCGCAGTTGATAGAAGCGTCCACCGACAAACACATGTGGGCGCAAAGCTATGACCGCGATTTGAAGGATATTTTGCGCCTGCAAAATGAAGTAGCACGCGCGATCGCGCAGGAAATTCAAATCAAGCTAACGCCGAAAGAAAAGGCCCATCTGGCAAGCGCGCCGCAAGTGAATCCTCAAGTCTACGACCTGTATTTACGGGGGAAATACTTACTCAATAAGACCGGCGCAGAGGACTTAAATCAGGCAATCCCTCTACTGGAAAAAGCCATAACCCTCGACCCCCAATTTGCGCTGGCGCATGCCACATTGGGAAAAGCTTATCGACAAAAGTATTTTTTTATCGAGCCGAGCAAGGAATGGGAAGAAAAGGCCTTCGTTGAAATCGAAAAGGCGATCGCCTTGGATCCGAATTTGGCTGAGGCCTATGCAGCGCGAGGACGTCTGATCTGGACTCGACAGAACAATTATCCTCATGAGAGGTCAGCAGACGACTATAAGAAAGCAATCGCCTTGGATCCCAATCTGGCGGAAGCTCATGCGTATTTGGGAGGGATCTATTTCCATGTTGGGCTGCTGGAAGAAGCCATTCAGGAATTCACGACAGCGCTCAAGCTCGATCCGACAAATTCGCTTGCACGGAGTAACTACGTAATGATCCTACTGTTCAATCAAGAGTACCGGCAGGCTCTTTCAGCTTCTGAGCAGAGTCCGGGAGATGAAATCTGGGGAGCTTTGAGCCTTCTTTATCTCGGAGATGTCCAGAAGTCAGAACGTCTGATGAAAGAACTCCTGCAAAAGGAGCCGGAACGCGCGGGTGTTATGAGGGTCTGGGACACATCGTTTATTCACAGCAGCTATGCGGTCCTTCTGGCGAAAACAGGTGATATAGGAGGGGCTGAAAAGCAGATTCGTCTGGCGATTGAAAACGACCGGGGTTTGGGTCATTTTCACCATTCCGAATATAACATCGCTTCCGCCTATGCCTTGATGGGAAAAACGGCGTCAGCCATAGAGTGGTTGCAAAAAACTGCGGATCATGGATTTTCCTGCTATCCTTTGTTTGAAAGGGATCCGCACCTGAAGAATCTGCGTGGCAATTCCGATTTCGAAACATTTCTAAAAAAAATGAAACAGCGAAGAGATTATTATCGCTCCGAATTTCTCGCAGGTTGAATCAGTTTCGCCGGCAAAGGGGAAAGCATCTGGCTTGCCTGGTTCCAGATCTGTATCTTGTGAAGGAATTCGCAGAGTTCTGTGAATCGCGCCATGACAACGTGCGCGCTGAGGCATTTCGGAAAACGACAGCCGATTTGATGACTGCAGTGGAAGAACACGGATGGGATGGTGGATGGCCACTGGAAGGAAATTCCATACGGCTTACCGGCACGACCGGCCTACACCATGGTACCGCAATCCTGTAAACGAGTTCGTATGAATACCCAGGACCGACCCCTTCTCGCTTCCGCGATTGCCGTGCAGATTTCGGAATCGATTGGACTAACCTTGACTGCAGACCGGCAAACCTTCTCCTGCCGGCAAAGATTGTAAAACAGGCGTGCGGCTAAAAGTAGACGGCTGAAGGAAAAGCATTCTGCCTTCCGTACTATTTCTTTTCCGGTTCCTGCAAAATTGCGTCTATCTTGAGCGGCTTCCTTTATGTCAAGCAACCTCTGGCGGTCGTCTCTCACAACGGCACTGCCTCAGCAAGCACACGCTCCCGGATCCGCTCCCGCAATCCTTCCCGTGTGACTACATCCACCTTGCAGCCCAGCAAATCTTGCAGATCCATCTGCAAACCGCCTAAATCCATCAGACTCCTTCCGGATTCCATTTCCACCAGAAAGTCGATATCGCTTTGCTCATCCGCTTCTCCTCGCGCGACAGATCCAAAAAGGCGAATGTTTTTAGCGCCGTGCCGGACCGCTAGCTCAAAAATCTCTTTGCGCTTCACTTTCAGGAGCTTTTCCATTTCGTTTCCAACTGTTTTCTCAGCCATACATCCCCTATGATAAAACAATTTATCCCTTTTTACCCTGCATTATGGCCAAAGGCTCTGCCCGCGGAAATTTGTTTATCCGTTCGGGTGGATGCGTTTCAGCATGGTTCTCTCCACTCACTGGAGGCAAAAAAACTGACGTTTCTGATAAGATCATCCTATCGGCTCTTGCCTATGGTACGCATCGATCCACGGTGGGACCCGCTGCGGACCAATCCGCGCTTTGAGCAAATGCTGCAGAAGTACACCCATCAGGCGAGTTGAAACTATGAGTTACCTTGCAGGCTCTCGGCTTGGGCGGTACGAGATTATTGGGCCTTTGGGAAAAGGCGGAATGGGGGAAGTGTATCGCGCGCGCGATACGCAGCTCGACCGCGAAGTCGCGATTAAGGTGCTTCCGGAACAACTCGCGCAGGATCCTGACGCGTTGAAGCGGTTTGAGCGCGAAGCGAAAGCGGTAGCAGCGCTTTCTCATCCAAACATTCTGACGATTCACGATGTCGGCTCCGAGCAAGGCGTTTCCTATGCAGTGATGGAGCTGCTGGAAGGAGAAACGCTTCGCACCGCAATAGCCAAAGGAGCTCTTCCCTGGCGGAACGCAGTGAAGGTTGCAGCCGCAGTTGCCGAGGGTCTTGCCGCTGCTCACTCCAAAGGTGTAATCCATCGCGACCTCAAGCCGGAAAACATTTTCCTCACTTCCGAAGGTGGCGTAAAGATTCTGGATTTCGGTCTGGCTCGATACAAGCCGCAAGTACCACAGCAAGAATTAACCTCAGCGCCTACTGAGTCGCGTGTCACAGAGGCAGGCACCGTCATGGGCACGGTTCCTTACATGTCGCCCGAACAGGTGCGCGGCGAAACGGTCGATGCGCGCAGCGACATCTTTTCCTTCGGCTGTGTCCTGTACGAAATGTTAACGGGAAAGCGTCCCTTTCACGGCGAGACATCCGCCGAGACCATCTCGGCAATCTTGCGCGATGATCCGCCGGAACTGCCCGAAAACATGCCTCCTGATGTAGCTCATGTCATCAATCACTGTTTGGAAAAGAATCCTCAGAAGCGCTTTCAGACAGCAAGCGATCTGGTGTTTGCCCTTCGTCAGGTAGGCTCTCAGAATGTTCGCCCCACCGCACGGAGCAAATGGACACGCCACATCGCTGCACTTTCGTCCATCGTAATTGTGCTGGCAGCCATCATTGCTCTGATCATCGGCTTCCGAAAACAGTCACCGCAAATAGCTCCTCAGCAGAAAATTCAGTCGTTGGCCGTTCTGCCGCTGAAAAATCTTTCCGGCGATCCGCAGCGGGAATATTTCGCCGATGCCATGACAGAAGAACTGATCACCACGCTGGCACGGATCTCTTCTTTGCAGGTTATATCCCGGACTTCCGTGATGGGATACAAAACCACCCAGAAGCCTCTGCGGGAAATTGCTAAAGAACTAAATGTGGATGCCATCATAGAAGGCTCGATCTTTCCTGCCGGCGACCGGGTGCGGATTACGGCGCAGTTGATAGAAGCGTCCACCGACAAACACATGTGGGCGCAAAGCTATGACCGCGATTTGAAGGATATTTTGCGCCTGCAAAATGAGGTAGCCACGGCGATCGCAGATCAAATCAAGGTCCAGCTATCACCGGCCGAGAAGGCGAAACTGGGAGGCGCTCCCGATGTGAACCCGCAGGCCTACCAGGCCTTTCTGCGAGGCATTGATTACGCTTCACGGCCTCCCGCGGAACAAGACATCCGGCTCTCCATTGAAATGTTTCAGCGGGCTGCGGACCTGGATCCTGATTTTGCGCAGGCATATGTAGAGCTTTCCCGCGCGCACGGCAGAATGTTCCATTTTTTCGACAAGACCACAGCACGCGCGGAAGCATCAAAAGCAGCAGCCGATCGCGCCTTTCAACTGAAGCCCGGAGCACCGGAAGCACATTTTGCGTTGGGCTATTACTACTACTTTTGTGTAAGAGATTACCCAAAGGCGCTGGAAGAGTTCGCCGTCGTTCAGAAAGCTCTGCCGAATCATGTTGAAACTTTGAAGGGGATTGCTTTTGTCTATCGCCGGCAGGGAAAATTCGAGGAGTCGCTCGAACTCTTGAAGAAGGCAGTTGCACTTGATCCTCGCAACTATTTGACGATCATGAATGTCCCCGATGCGCTCGTTGTCACACGATCATATTCGGAAGCCATTCCCTATTTCGATAAAGCTATTTCCCTTGCTCCCAACTATGTCCAGGCTTACCTCTTTAAGTCGAAGATTTATACTCTGATGGGAGATCTTCAAAAGGCCAGGATCAGCCTGGAACAAAGTCCCGAAAACCACGATCAGTGGACAACATGGTTTTGGGTTTGGCTGGAGATTAACAGCAGAAATTACCAGGCTGCTTTGGAACGCCTGGAAAAGGGATCGTTCGACTTTATTTCGCTGCAGTCAATCTTCTGGGCCAAAGAACAACTCGCGGGATACATCTATCATCTGATGGGGCGTCAGAAGGATGCCCTGGCCTCCTATCAAGCCGCAGCTTTGCGTTTGGAGAAAGAGCTTCAAAAATCACCTGACGATCCCCGAATTCACAGTTCGCTGGCGATCGTGTATGCGGGACTGGGAAAGAAGGAGGAAGCAATTCGCTACGGGAAAAAGGCAGTAGCGCTTTATCCTGTCTCCAGCGATGCTCTAGCCGGACCCGACCGAGTCGAAGATCTCGCTTTTATCTATGCACTGCTGGGAGAACAGGAATCGGCCACCAGTCAACTGGATTACCTGCTTTCGATTCCTTCCTGGATATCCGTACCCTTATTGCGCATCGATCCGCGGTGGGATCCGCTGCGCAGCAATCCACGCTTTGAGCAAATGCTGCAGAAGTACACCCATCAGGCGAGTTGAAACTATGAGT
>CAZDDB010000214.1:0-6995 GCA_964504105.1 uncultured Acidobacteriota bacterium | reverse complement strand
TGCTGAGCCGTGTGCTCCGCTACGTGAAGAGTCTTGCGCAGTTTGTGCGTTTGTTGCTGGGTTTGTTGACCGATGAGCGCGTGGATAAAAAAGTGAAGATCTTTGTGGGAGCGGTGCTCGCTTACATTTTTGCGCCGGTCGATTTTATTCCGGAGTTGTTCAGCGGTCTCTTCGGCATGCTGGATGACTTCGTTCTGAGCGCGTTTGCACTAAATGTGATTTTGAACTGGGTGGACCCTGAAATCGTAAAGTCGCACTGGCGCGGCGAACAAGATCTGCTGACAACCATCCAGAAAGCGATCAAGAATGCAGAAGTGCTGATCCCCGAGGCAATCGTGAAAAAGATCCAGACCTGGATCGGAAAGCAAACCGAACGCGCCCTGGTTCCGGTGAAACCGGATCCACCGGTTGTCCCTGAATAGCGCCGGCGCCCCGGCCCCCTGCTTCCACAGGTGCGCACGATCACCGGATCGCGGCGACAAACGCGTCGTAGGCATCCATCAACTGACGTGTCACCGGCCCCGGCACCGGAGACAATCGGACGGAATCAATGGAACGCACGGGCAGAATCGCCTTTGTCGTACTTGTCAGAAAACACTCCTCCGCTTGCTTTAAGTCTTCCGGTGCAATGTTTTTTTCTGCAAACGGGATCTTTTTCTTTGTCACAAGATCCAGAACCAGGGCGCGTGTCACGCCTTCCAGCAAACCAGCTTCCGGTGGCGGAGTGAGAAGTACATGATCCCGAATCAGAAAGATGTTGCTGCCGGTTGCTTCCGCAACAAAACCTGAAGGATTGCAAAGGATCCCTTCAAAAGCGCCGGACTCAGCAGCTTCATGATAGGCAAGAATGTTGTTGATCAGGTTGCTCGACTTCATTTTCGGATTGAGCGCGCGCGGATCATTTCGGCGCACTGTTACGATCGTCACCGGCACTCCCTCCTGATAAAAGCGCGCGTGCGGCGGTTCCAACGGCTGCACCAGAATCACCGTACTGGTATTCTTGCAGAGCCTGATATCCAGGCCGATCTTTCCCACTCCCCGCGTCACCATCAAACGGACATAGCATTCCGGATTGGAAGAAGCATGGACTGTCCGGAGTATTTCAGTTTTCAGTTCTTCGGCCGTCAAGGGAAGCTTCAGATACAGCATCCTGGCGGAGTTTTCCAGCCGCTGCATATGTTCGTCCAGCAAGAAGACCCTGCCGCCGTAAGTTCTCATCGTCTCGTACACGCTGTCTCCGAACAAAAAGCCATGATCAAACACCGAAATCTTTGCGTCTTCCGGCGCAAACAGTTTGCCGTCAATATTCACGAGTTGCGTCATTTCTACTTTCCTTGCAATTTAAAAAACACCCATATATATTAATCAGATATTTTTTGGGGTCTTTACTCCCATGCTCACCGCTGCAGAACAACTTTTTTCAAACGATTGGGAAGCAATCAGCGACATGATCCGGAACAACCGGCGTTTCCTGATCACGACACACGTCAATGCCGATCCGGATGCACTCGGTTCCGAGCTGGCACTTGCCGAAGCCCTGCGGACGATCGGCAAAGAGTCTCTGATTCTGAATCCAACTCCGGTGTCCCGGAATTACGCCTTTCTGGATCCTGCCGGCGAAATCAAAGTATACACAAACGAAGTCCCGTTTGATGATTCAGTATTTGACGCGGTGTTTATCCTGGATATCAGCCGCTGGGAGAGATTGGGTGGTCTCGCGGATCCGATCCGCGCGTGCGGCAAGCCGAAAACCTGTATCGATCATCACCCTTACACGGGCGGCCACGCCGGCTTTCACCTGGTTACAACCGGGGCTTGCGCAAGCGCTGAAATCGTCTATGATCTGATCCGTTACCTGAACATCCCCTTGAACCGGCGGATGGCAGAATTTCTGTACGCTGCCATTCTAGCGGACACCGGCTCGTTCACATTTTCCAATACGAATGCAAGGACGCACCGGATCGCAGCCGAGCTCTTGACTCACAACATTTGCTCGTTGTCGATTCTGGAACACCTGTATCAGAATCACACCCCGGAACGTTTGAAATTTCTGGGAGAGGCGCTGACTCACCTGCAGTTCGATTGCGGTCAGAAGCTGGCGTGGATGACGATCAGCCACGCGATGCTTCGAGAGCATCGATTGAAGCCGGAGGATGCGGAAGGTTTTGTGGATCTTCCGCGGAATTGCCGTTCCGTGCTTCTTTCCGTGCTTTTTCTGGAAGTGGAGCCAAACGACGTGAAAATCAGTCTGCGCGCCAAAGGAAACTTTAACGCGAACAAGCTTGCTGCCGGCTTTGGCGGCGGTGGACACAATCATGCTTCTGGAATCCGGCTGGCCGGTCCGCTGTCTGAAATCGAAAACGCGGTCCTGGCAGAAGCGCGCAAAGCCCTCCAGCAAATGTGAGGTTTCTAGCAAAGGCGCAAAAGAATTAACCACGAAGGACACGAAGATCACGAAGAAGGATTTTTGTTGCCTTCGTGTTCTTCGTGATCTTCGTGGTTGCAAACAATGACTCTTCCGCTACTGGGCGCGCACATGTCCGTTGCAGGTGGACTCTATCTGGCCCTGGAACGCGGGGCCTCGATTCGCTGCAGCACAATCCAGATTTTCACAAGAAATTCGAACCGTTGGGCCGCCAAAGAACTGGACGATTCGGAAGAGAATGCGTTTCGGAACATTCGCACAAAGACAGGCATCGCGCCTGTATTTGCGCATTGCAGCTATTTGATCAACCTGGCTTCCTCCGGTGATCTGTACGAAAAATCGATACAGGCACTCATCACAGAAGTGCGGCGCTCCGAACGTCTTGGTCTCGAGTTTGTGGTCCTTCATCCCGGCGCACACACAGGAAATGGAGAGAAGGCGGGATTGCAAAGGGTTGCCGGCGCTTTGAATCGAGTTTTTGAAGAAACCGGAGACGCAAGATGCAAGATCGCAATCGAAAACACGGCAGGTCAGGGTTCGTGTCTGGGGTGCAGTCCGGAGCATCTGGAGCACATCGTCAGTCACGTCAGTTCTGAAGACCGGCTTGGGTTTTGTATAGACACATGTCATCTGTTTGCAGCAGGACACGATATCCGCACCGAGGGTCAGTACGCGGCTACATTTCAAAGATTATCGGGGCACATCCCGTTGCAGAAAATCCTGGCGTTTCATCTCAATGATTCAAAGAGACCGCTCGGCTCACGCGTAGATCGCCATCAACACATTGGCAAGGGTTACATCGGAAAAGAAGCGTTTCGTTGTCTGCTGACAGACACGAGGTTTGTTGACGTACCGATGGTGTTGGAGACTCCGAAGGGCAAAGACCTGGCGGAGGACAAAATGAACCTGCGCACCTTACGCAAGTTGCAGGATTCACCGCAGAGACGCTGAGAACGCAGAGAAATGAAATATTCCTTTTTCTTCCTACCTCTGCGTACTCCGCGCCTCTGCGGTAAATTCCTATTTCTCGAGGAATTTCTGGATGCGGGAAAACAGCTTTTGCACCTTCAAAGGCCGGTAGTACGTACCGATGATTCCCGGGTGACGCAGCATGTCAAGCTGCGTTGTGTCGCCGGCAGAGTTCAGGATCACAAAGGCAGGGATCTGGCGCGAGTTGTAGGCCATCTGCGCAAGACGATGCGCATTCATTTCAGGAAATTCACCGGCGGCGATCAAGACCTGCGGAGTGTCGACCGCAATTTCATCCAGAGCATGAAGCGGCGAAAAACAAACACGGACACTGCAACCGTCCTCCATCAACAATTTGACCAGAGCCCCCATGTCCCCGTTATGATCATCCAGAACCAATACTTTTTTTTCCATGGCACGCTTCGTGGTGCTCAGTATATCACTGGAAATGATCTGCTATAATACAACGTCTCCCGGGAAAAAATAGATGGGAACTTTCTTATCCGAAGAGGAGCATCAGCAGCTTGAAGAACGCAGACGCGATTTTCACGCGCATCCTGAGCTTGCGTATACGGAAACCCGTACGGCGGCAGCGGTTGCCGCTCATCTGAAGGCGCTTGGATATCAGATGCAGACCGGCATCGCCAAGACCGGCGTTGTTGGGTTGCTTCAGGGGAGCGCTACAGGCAAGACCGTAATGCTCCGTGCCGATATGGACTGCCTCCCCATTCAAGAGGAAAACGATGTGCCTTACCGCTCGCTAACACCGGGTCTGATGCACGCCTGCGGCCATGATGCGCACACGGCGATTCTGATGACGGTGGCGGAAAAATTGATGACGCACAGGCAAGAATGCAAAGGAAACATCAAAGTTCTCTTTCAACCGGCGGAGGAAGGGGGCAACGGCGCAGAACGGATGGTCCGGGAAGGAGTGCTGGAAAACCCGCATGTAGATGCTGCTTTCGGGCTTCACGTTTGGAGTAATATCCCCGTCGGAAAGGTCGCGCTCAATCCCGGCCCGCTGCTCGCAGGAGTCCACTCTTTCGAAGTAACCGTCCGCGGAAAGGGTGGCCATGGCGCTGCACCACATCAAACAGTGGATCCGATTGTCGCGGCGGCACAAACGGTAATCGCGCTGCAGACAGTTGTCAGTCGCAACGTCGATCCGCTGGCTGCGGCCGTCGTTACCATCGGCTCGTTTCACGGCGGCAGCGCATTCAATGTGATCGCGGACACGGCCACGTTTCTGGGGACTGTCCGATATTTTGATCGGAAGCTGGAAGACCGGCTTCCGGAATGGATCGAACGGGTCATCCGAGGCACCGCGGAATCGATGGGCGCAACCTATGAGCTGAAATACGAACGTCTCACTCCGCCCACGATCAACGACCCCGGATTGGCGGAATTCATCCGCGAAGTGAGCGCGGAAGTGGTGGGAAGTGAAAATGTGATCATGGATGCTCGAACCATGGGAGGAGAAGACATGGCCTTCTTCTTAAACGCCGTGCCCGGATGCTTTTTCTTTGTCGGCGCCGGAAATGAAAAGCGAAATCTCACCTACCCGCACCATTCACCCCATTTTGACATTGATGAAGCGGCGTTGCCGATTGGAGCCGAGATTCTTTACCGGACGGCACAGAAATTTCTAAGCAGGGCCTGCCAAATTCCGGGGTACTGATCATGGAAGTCAGACACGTCACCGTGCTTGGCGCCGGAATCATGGGCTCCGGCATCGCCCACGTGACGGCACTCGGCGGGTTCCGCACGGTTCTCTATGATATTAGTAGTCAAATCCTGGAGAGCGCTCACAACCTGATTTCAGCGAACCTGAAGAAAGGCGTCGCGCTGAACAAACTTTCCGTGGAAGCGATGGAGTCCGCGCTGGCAAGTCTAACGCTGTGCGAAGGGATGGAGCAGGCAGCGCAAACCGATTTCGTGATCGAAGCTGTGCCGGAAGACATGGATCTGAAGATCAAGATGTTTGCAGAGCTCGACCGTCTGGCTCCTCCCCATGCCATTTTCGCCAGCAATACATCCGCGCTCAGCATCACCGAAATCGCAGCAGCTACCGGCCGCCCGCACAAGTTTATCGGAATGCATTTCTTTAATCCGGTCCATAAAATGAAGTTGATCGAAATCATCCGCGGACTGGAAACGGATGAAGACACGTTTGTGACAACGCAAGCGGTTGGACAGGCGATGGGAAAAGAAACTGTCGCGGTGCGGGAGTCCCCGGGATTTGTAACCAGCCGCATCAATGCGCTGATCGGCAATGAGGCTTTTTACATGCTCCAGGAAGGGGTCGCCAGCGCTGAAGACATTGACAAGGCCCTGAAATTGGGTCTGAATCATCCGATGGGACCTTTTGAGATGGTGGATCTGGTGGGCCTCGATACGCGGCTCAGCATCCTGACTTACCTGCATCAAACGCTTGGTGAAAAATACCGCCCCTGCCCGCTTCTCACCAAATATGTCAAAGCCGGACGGCTCGGGCGCAAAGTGGGGCGCGGCGTCTACGAATATGAAAAACGTTTTGTTTGAAGTTTCTGAAAAAATTGCGCTGATTACCATCAACCGGCCGGAAGTGCGCAATGCGCTGGATCTGCAAACCGTAACGGAATTGCGTGCGGTGTTGGAGGAAGTTTCGCAGTCCGAATCGATCGGAGTCGCGATCCTGACCGGCGCGGGCGACCGGGTGTTTGTCTCCGGGGCGGACATCAACGCAATCCGGGCACGCAACAAATTCGATGCGCTGCGCGGAATCAACTCGCGCATCTGCAAAGCGGTCGAGGATTGCGAGAAGCCGGTGATTGCAGCCGTGAACGGTTTTGCACTGGGCGGCGGATGCGAGCTCGCGCTGTCCTGCGACATTCGTATCTGCAGCGAAAACGCGAAGTTCGGGTTGCCGGAAGTTTCGCTCGGCATCATCCCTGCCGCAGGCGGCCTCTACCGCATGGCGCGCGTGGCCGGACTCGGTATGGCAAAAGAGCTGGCGCTTACAGGCGACGCCATCGATGCCCAGCGCGCGTATCAGATCGGACTGGTATCACGGGTAGTACCACTTTCAAGGCTGCAGGATACGGCTCGCGATGTCGCAAACAAGATCCTTTCCCGTGGTCCGCTTGCGATCAAGCTTGCCAAGCGCACTCTCAATCTCGTATCGCATCTGTCCACCGAAGCCGCCATGTCGCTCGAAGCGTTTGCGCAGGGAATTCTCTTTGAATCGGAGGACAAACTGGAAGGCACCTCCGCATTCCTGGAGAAACGGCCGCCCAAATTCAAGGGCAAATGACTTTGTTGAATCTTGGTCAGGTCCTGATCGGGATCCTTCTGGGCAGCGCCCTCACGATCCAGTTGTTCGTGATTCCAGGCTTGATGGCGCGAGTCTCAGACCGTTCCACGATCACACGTGTTTGCAACCGAATTCTGCGAAAACATCACACCCTGTCGCTGCTTTTGCTGATTCCTGCCGCTGTTTTCTTTTATCTCGGTCACAAGATGCCCGCACTGGCAGTTGCCGGAACCCTGATCGCACTGAATCTCTACCAGCGATTCTGGATTTTTACAAAACTGCATCTGATCAAACAGCCGCTCGGCGTGC
>CAZDDB010000213.1:0-6996 GCA_964504105.1 uncultured Acidobacteriota bacterium | reverse complement strand
GCAAAGACGCTCTGAAAAAAGCTGTTCGAAAGTCACATTCAAGATTCTTTGCTTATTGATTTCTGTTTATTCTAAAAGCCCCGCGCTACCGCAACCACCTTCTCGGCGGCATCCTTCATGCCATCCGCCACGGTAAACTTCAGGCCGGAACCGCGGAGGATCTCCTTCCCTTGCTCCACGTTGGTGCCTTCCATGCGGACCACGACAGGAAGCTGCAAATTCAATTCGGAAGCGGCTTCTACCACACCCTGCGCCAGAACATCACACCGCAGGATTCCGCCAAAAATATTGATCAGCACGCCCTTTACACTCGGATCGGACGTGAGGATGCGGAACGCATTCACAATTTGGTCCTTCTTGGCGCCTCCGCCCACATCGAGGAAGTTTGCGGGCTTTCCACCGGCAATCTGGATGATATCCATCGTTGCCATTGCCAGTCCGGCTCCATTCACCATGCAACCGACCGTGCCGTCCAGCTTCACGTAGTTGAGGCCGTATTTCGAAGCTTCTACTTCGAACGGATCCTCTTCATCGATATCCCGCATCGTGGCTATCTGAGGATGACGGAACAATGCATTGTCATCAAAGTTAATTTTTGCATCCAGGGCAAAGATGTCTCCTTGTTTGGTAAGAATTAACGGATTGATTTCCGCAAGTGTCGCGTTCTTTTCCATAAAGAGCCGGAACAACTGTGTTATCACTGCGACTGCCTTTGAAATGCTCGCCGAGGGAATTCCAAGTCCGTAGGCAATGCGGCGAGCCTGGTGCGGGCGCAACAGCTCTTCCTTACCATGGACCCGGAGGATCGCTTCCGGCCGTTCCTTCGCGAGCGTCTCGATATCCATTCCACCCTCGGAGCTCGCCATAATGACGGGCAACGATGCCTGACGATCAATCACGATCCCCAGATAATATTCCTTTGCAATGTCCAGCCCCTGCTCTACAAGAACTTTGTGCACGATTCTTCCCTGCGGACCGGTCTGCGGAGTCACGAGAGGTTTACCCAGCAGCTCGGCAGCTTTTGCCGCGGCTTCATCGGGGCTTTTTGCGATCTTGATTCCGCCGCCCTTGCCTCGTCCGCCTGCATGAATCTGGGCCTTCACCACAACAACAGCCGTACCCAGTTGCTGCGCTGCGTTCTTCGCTTCCTCAGGAGTCGTAACCAGGAATCCGTTTGGAACCGGAATGCTGTAGCCGCGGAATAACTCTTTGGCCTGATACTCGTGGATTTTCATAGATACTTGTTGGCTCTCATCACATCAACGAGTTCCTGAACTGCTTTGACCGACTTCTGCAGCATCTCCCGCTCCTCAGGAAGCAGTTTGATCTCAATGATATCTTCGATTCCCTGCGAGCCGAGTTTTGCAGGAACACCGACAAACAACCCGTTCACACCGTACTCACCTTCCAGATATACGGCACAGGGCAAAATCTTTTTCTTATCGCGGAGAATGGCATCCACCATCTCCACTGCAGACGAACCTGGAGCGTAGTAGGCGCTTCCTGTTTTCAAAAGCGCAACAATTTCGCCGCCCCCTTTGCGGGTGCGTTCAATCAGAGCGGCCAGCTTGTCCGGAGAAAACAATTCGGTAATCGGAATGCCGGCAACTGTGGAATAGCGCGGCAGGGGGAGCATCTCATCCCCGTGTCCACCCAGCACAAAGGCATGTGTATTTTCTACAGAAACGCCGAGAGCCTCCGCAATAAAAGTGCGAAAACGGGCGGAATCCAGGACCCCTGCCATTCCGATCACGCGGTGCTTGGGAAATCCGCTTACCTTCATCGCAAGATGGGCCATCGCATCCAGCGGGTTTGTTACCATAATGATGATTGCTTTGGGGGAGCGTACCGCAATGTTTTCGACAACATCTTTCACGATTCCCGCATTTTTCAGCAGCAGATCGTCGCGGCTCATCCCCGGTTTACGCGGCAAACCCGCAGTAATGACAACGATGTCGGAGTCCTGCGTGATCTCGTATGTGTTCGAACCTGCGATGTGAACGTTGTAACGCTCCACCGGCCCGGCCTCCAGCAAATCGAGCGCCTTCCCCTGAGGCACTCCTTCGATAATGTCCACCAGCGCCACATCGGCAAGCTCTTTTTCTGCGATGTGCTGCGCGACCGTAGCGCCCACATTGCCGGCGCCCACAACTGTTACTTTCTTCCGTCCCATGTTGCCCCCTTACAAGTTCTCAATGATTGCCGTTGCAAATTCGGAAGTTTTCAGCTCGGTTGCCCCTTCCATCTGTCTGGCAAGATCGTACGTCACTTTCCTTTGCTGAATCGTCTTTGTAAACGCCGCTTCCACCGCATCTCCCGCTTCCTGCCATCCCATATATTGAAGCATCATGACGGCAGACAGCAGCAGCGATCCGGGGTTGATCATGTCTTTGTCCGCATACTTCGGCGCGGTCCCGTGCGTTGCTTCAAACAGCGCCGCTTCGTCTCCGATGTTGGCGCCGGGCGCGATACCGAGTCCGCCTACCTGCGCCGCGCATGCATCGGAGAGGTAGTCTCCGTTCAGGTTTGTCGTGGCGATCACTTCATATTCATTGGTGCGTGTCAGGATCTGCTGAAACATCGAGTCTGCAATTCTGTCTTTGATCACAACTTTATTCCCGGCCGCTCCGCTACCCAGCTGCTCTTCGCTGATGGTCCGGTCCGCGAATTCTGTACGAGCCAGCTCATAGCCCCAATCCCGGAACGCTCCTTCGGTGAACTTCTGGATGTTTCCTTTGTGAACGAGAGTAACGCTCTTTCGTCCGTGACGCAACGCGTGCTGAATCGCCATCCGGATCAATCGCTGACTCGCAAATTTTGAGATCGGCTTGATACCGATCCCGGAATCAATCCGGACCTTCGTTCCCATGTTTTCGTTCAAAAACGAGATCACCTTCTTTGCTTTTTCCGATTCCGCCTGCCATTCAATTCCCGCGTAAACATCTTCGGTGTTCTCACGGTAAATCACAATGTCCATTTTTTCCGGATTTTTTACCGGAGAAGGAACGCCGGGAAAGTACTTCACCGGGCGCACGCACGCGTAGAGGTCCAGCACCTGCCGCAGCGTGACGTTCAGACTGCGAAAGCCGCCGCCAACGGGCGTTGTGAGCGGTCCTTTGATCACCACTTTGTAATCGGAAATCGCGCGGATCGTATCCTGAGGAAGCAACTCACCGTATTTGGCCTGCGCCTTGTCGCCTGCGTAAATCTCCCACCAGTGAATTTTTCTCTTGCCGCCATACGCCTTCTCAACAGCCGCATTGACAACGCGATGGGTAGCTTTGGTGATGTCGCGCCCGATTCCATCCCCTTCAATAAAAGGAATGATCGGATCATCCGGCACGTCTACTTTACCGGCACTGATTCGGACCTTGCTTCCAACTTTGAGTTCTTCCAGCTTATCGTAAGGCACATCCCACCTCATTCGCGTCGTCGCGTCATCGTGTCGTCGTGTCGTCGCGATGACGCGATAGACCCAATGACGCGATAGACGCTTGGACTTTGGACCTTGGACAGTTGAACTTAAGTGCTAGACTGTTTGCCTGCGGAGTTTGCGGCGCAGTCTCTTCCTGGCAGAAGCCTGTTTTGCTCTTTTCTTCTCGCCAGGCTTCAGATAAAAGGAATGCTTCTTGATCTCTTTGATGATGTCTTCCTGCTGGACTTTACGCTTAAATCGCTTCAACGCGCTTTCCAGGGATTCACCATCCTGAATAATTACTTCGGCCAATTAAAATTCACCTCCTTTAGGCGAACGCAGATTCTATCAGATCTCTTGGCAAGACGCAAAAGGGGAAGAATCCTATTTCAGGCTAAAGACGTGGCCATTTTCGGAGGAGACCAGCTCGACAGGCGCATCAATCCGCACGTGGTCTCCGTCGACCACTTGCAGACGCGCAAGCAATCGAGGGCCCGCATCCAGATCAATAATGGCAAGATAGTAAGGAACAATATGCTTAAACTGTTCAGGCGCTACGTGGACGCGGGAATAGCTGTAGATGGTTCCGGCGCCGGCAATTTCTTCCCGGACGGTTGGAGTGACTGCCAGGCAGTTCGGACACAGATCCACATCGTCCAAAAACAAGCTTTTGCAGCCGGGACAGCGCCTGATGGGTATCTGCATCTCAGCTCCTCCTCTTCAGGATGTGCACAACGCAGCTTGCACCGCTGCCGCCAAGATTGTGGGCAAGCGCCACTTCCGCATCCGGAACCTGACGCGCTCCCGCCTGCCCCCTTAACTGCAACACCAGCTCCGCCACCTGAGCGACTCCAGTTGCGCCCACCGGATGGCCTTTTGACTTCAACCCGCCGCTTGTGTTCACGGGAATCTTGCCATTCAGCGCCGTCATCCCCTCGTATGTAAACGGGCCTCCCTGTCCTTTCTTGCAAAAGCCAAGATCTTCTATCGCGATGATTTCAGCGATAGTAAAACAGTCGTGCACTTCCACCACATCGACATCGTGCGGCGCCATTCGAGCCATTTCATAGGCGCGACGCCCTGCAGCCACCGTCGCCTCAAATCGCGTGATGTCCTTCTTCTGGTACATACAAAAGAAATCGCTCGCCTGCCCGTGTCCGGCAACATCTACAGGAGTTTGAGAATACTGTGAAGCCAGCTCGGAAGCGCAAACCACCACCGCTGCGGCGCCGTCCGTGATCAAGGAGCAGTCATACAAATTCAACGGCTCCGCAACCATGACCGGCGAGTTCATGGCCTTATCCAGTGTAATCTCTTTTTGCATGTGCGCGTCCGGATTCTTTGCGCCGTTCGCATGATTCTTCACAGCAACTGTGGACATGTGTTCACGGCGCGTACCGTATTGATGCATGTGACGCGTCGCCATCAAAGCAAACATCGAAGGGAACGTGGCGCCCAGCTTCGCTTCCGTCTCCCAGTCTGCAGCCTGCGCCAGATATTCCGTGACCCGCGCTGTGTCCACCGAGTTCATTTTCTCCACACCACCAACCAGAACAAAGTCGTACAGACCGGAAGAAACAGCGATGATCGCTTCCCGCAATGCCGCACCGCTGGAAGCGCAAGCCGCTTCGATTCGCGTGCAGGGAATGTTTGGCAATCCGAGGGCAGTTGCAGCATAAGCTGCCACATGGTTTTGATGATTGAATCCTGTAGCCGCAAAATTTCCAAGATAAAACGCCTGAACCATCGAGGCATCCACCCTGGCGTCCAGCAATGCCTTCTTTCCTGCCTCGGCAATCAGACTCTTTAACGAACGATCAGGGAAAACGCCAAATTTCGTTTTCCCAACACCGATGATCGATACACCACGCATAAATCAATTATAACCACAAAGACACAAAGACACGAAGGGGCCCTTTCGGGCCGCAACCAAAGGCCGAGGATAGAAGATTGAAGATGGAGAATGGCGGGAAACGGTCTGTAGCGCCGGCGTCCCGCCGGCCGATGATTGAAGTGCACTTTTTTTGTCTGGCCGGCGAGACGCCGGCGTTACAAACCCGTTCGCAAATTCTTGCCGAGCAGAAATCGGTGTTCATCGGTGTTCATCTGTGGTTTCACCCCTCCGTGCTTTCCGTGCTTTCCGTGCTTAAATCCTTTGTGTCTTTGTGGTGAAACTCCTTTTCACTGTTTCAGGTATTCTTCCAACTGCTTCAGCAACTGATCCGCGTTGCCGGTGGGGATCGATGGATTACCGGCCATCACCGTCTTTAACAATGCATCAAACGTGCCCGGACCGATGTCTTCGTCACCGTGCATCTCCAGCATCCAGCGCTGATACAAGGCATCGATCTGTTGTTGTTTTCCCGGAACCTGGCCTTTCGCCACTTTTGTGAAATCCCCAGGAGCTGCAATCCGGAACCAGTATGAATCGTAATAGGCCTTGATCGCTGCAAAGAATGCCGGATCACCCATCAGATCACGGAGATGATCAAAATACAGTGCCCCTTTGCCATACACAATCGCCGAATATTCAAGCGGACCTTTGAACGCGGCAGCCGGCGCCTGCACGGGACGGTCGGCCCCGCCCAGCAAACGATGCAACTGATAATTTACTTTCATCTGCATGGCCATCTGCCGGAGCGCCGCCTCTCTGCCGTAGGTATGCTCGAAATACAGGATCGCGGAGTAATTGGCCATTGCTTCATCCACAAACGGGTATTTCTTCGAATTGCTTCCTACTACTGCATTCCACCACTGATGCGCCACTTCATGAGCTACCACAAACTCCAGAAGCTGATCAAACGAACCGCTGGTTGCCAGAAGCGCTTTCAACGGATCCCCTTTTGCGTCTTGCGTGCTGTCTTTGTAAAGCAACGAAGAAATGGTCACGAGCCCGGGAAACTCAACACCGCCCGCACCGCCAAACAGCGGCGCTTCCACCACATCCAGCTCCGCGTATGGATACGGTCCAAAAGCTCGTTCATAATATTCAAACGCGCGGACCGCAACATCGGATGCCAGTTCACCGCTTTCCGCATGCTCCGGCAGGTAATAGGAACGAATTGTCGTAGTATTTGCGATCCTCGCTTTCTCTTCATAACGCGCGCTGAGCTCCACTTCAAAGTCCCGAGACAGAACAGACTCAACGATGTGCCTGGTCTTTCCATCTTTTCCCGGAACGCGCTTGAGCGCCGTTCCCGTTGTGACTACATCGTATTCGGAAGGCGCTACAATGCTCACGCTGAAATCGGAAGGATCGAAGTAGCTGACATCCCCCATTCCGGAGTATTTTTCGACGTCCCAACCGTCCTGGTCGTATTTCGAAAGCGCTGCATACCAGAGCCCCAGATTGAAGATATCCTTTGTCGAGCTAAAGAGACCGTAATCCTGCTGCGATGCGGAGCCGGAGTCAAGCATCCGCATTAATTCATCCAGCGTCTCGCTAAATAGATCTTTGTTTCCCTTTTGAGCGGGAAGCGTGGCAGAAAAATCAAATTCAACAGTGACCGATCGCCCCGAATCCAAGTCACGACCCAGAAACACCTTTAGAAACGGACCTTGTTCCTCGATCCTCGCAGAAG
>CAZDDB010000212.1:0-7014 GCA_964504105.1 uncultured Acidobacteriota bacterium | reverse complement strand
TCACCGCATGGAACAGGCGCGGATGAAAACGCTGAAACTGCACACCGTTTCCATCCACGCCATTTACCTGGATGCGAAATGTCTCCGTTTGCAATTTCACGGGGCCCAGATATTCCGTGGAATCTTCGCTCTGATAGCTTTGTTCCAGGTGGAGCGTCTGCAGCGTTTCCCCTTCGCGGCTCAGGATCTTAATTTCAACGCCGGAAATCTTCCCACCGAGTGTGATGGAGAGCATCTCTTCCGCATTCATTTTCGGCTGACGCTGAATCGGGAAGTAGCCTTCATGTCCTGGTCTTCCCCCCAGCTCAACAAACTCAGCCTCCAGCATGAGATCTGTCTTCGCTTCGGCGATCACGGAAAAATATCCCATGCCTTCCGTCCGAATTTTCCAGGATCCGCGCGCTGGTTCCTTGATGGCCAGGATCCGTCCTGAAATAAACCGGCTGTCTTTTGTGTCCGCGGCGCCGGAAAGGAATTCAGTCCCGGATGGATCGAAAATCGAGACGCTTTTCATGCATTGAACGAAAGCAGAAAACGTGATGCTCTCGATTGTCGAATCTACGAGGACCGTTGATTCCTTTTCTCCGGCGAGTTCCCCCGAAGTCCGGTAAACCGTCTCTTCATTTCCCGCCAGTTGCGATTCCAGCAACGTCATTGAGCCGGACGCCTCGGATGGCTGAAACATCTGGATCTGACCGCCCGTTTCTTCCGTGATCATGATGTAGGTAGGGTCGATCTTCCGGGCACACGGCCAGCCCTTGCTGGTTTCCTGCTGCTGATCCGAGCCGGCAGCAAGCGAGACAAGAAACAACAGAATCACTCTGTCCAGGATCCTGGAATGGGAAATTGTTTGGTCGATCACGCCGTCTCGCGGTGCATTTTTTCACCATTCTGCGCCCAATCTGAAATGGACGCAACTCCCAGCCCGTAAATCCGTAAATCCGTAAATCTGTAAATCCCGGACAGACTGCCGCAACGACGCAAAGCACAGGGACAAAAATACCTATGGATGGTGGACGTAAGCTGTCAGGATCTTTATAATGTAGCGCCGGAAAATGGAGGAACTGTGAGTGATATGGTCATTAAAGCGTTGAAGAACGGTCCGCTGCGTGTGGAAGGGAAAGCCCAACTGATCGACCCGCAGGGGAATATCATCCCTTTTGAGAAGGAAGCCTTTTCTTTATGCCGCTGCGGTCATTCATCCAACAAGCCGTTTTGCGACGGGACCCACAACAAAATCGGCTTTAAGCACGAAGACGCCTGGGTGCCAAAGACGTAGTCAAACCCTTCGTGTTCTTCGTGACCTTCGTGGTTAAATCCTGATTCTATGAAAACAAGAGAGGACATTCGCAATCTCGCGATCATCGCGCACGTGGACCATGGCAAGACCACGCTTGTGGACGCCATGCTCTGGCAAAGCGGAATTTTCCGCTCGAACCAGAAGGTCAACGAGCGCGTGATGGATAACATCGATCTGGAGCGCGAGAAAGGCATTACCATCATGGCCAAGAACCTGGCCGTCTGGTACTGCGGCGTCAAGCTGAACATTGTGGATACACCCGGCCACTCCGATTTCGGCGGCGAAGTGGAACGGACGCTCAACATGGTCGATGGTGTGATGCTGCTGGTAGATGCCTCGGAAGGACCGCTTCCGCAAACACGCTTTGTCCTGAAAAAGGCGCTGGAGCTCAATCTGCCTGCGATCGTTGTGATCAACAAAATCGATCGCAGCGACGCTCGTATTCCGGAGGTCCGAAACGAAATCTATGATCTGTTCATCGATCTGGATGCGAACGAACGTCAAATTGAGTTTCCGATTCTGTATACAAACGCGAGGGCCGGCATTGCAAAATTGAATCCGGAAGACGATTCGCGAACCCTGATTCCACTCTTTGAGACGATTTTGAAAACAATCCCGCAGCCCACCCACGATCCGGAGGCGGATCTGCAGACGCTCGTCACCAACATTGATTACAACGAATATGTGGGGCGGCTCGCAATTGGTAAGATTGTCCATGGAACGATCCGCAACAACGACACAGTAGCCATCTGCAAACTCAGCGGTAAGGTGGAAAACTCAAAGGTGACAAAGCTGTACATATTCGACGGGCTTCGTCAGATCGAAGTGGATACGGCGAGTGCCGGTGACCTCATCGCGATCGCCGGAAATGAATCAGTTACAATCGGCGAAACAATTGCTTCCGCTGCAAATCCGAAACCGCTTCCTGTTTTGAAAGTGGATGAACCGACCATCTCGATGGTCTTTACGGCGAACATTTCCCCTTTTTCCGGGCAGGAAGGCAAATACGTTACCGCTCGTCATGTGCGCGAGCGTCTCGACCGCGAGCTGCTTAAGAACGTCAGCCTGAAGATGGAAATCATCGAAGGAGCTATTGAATCGTTCCGCATCCTGGGGCGCGGCGAATTGCAAATGGCGATCCTGATCGAAATGATGCGCCGGGAAAATTATGAGTTTGAGGTGTCGAAACCGGAAATCGTCACAAAGACTGAAGATGGCGTGTTAAAGGAGCCGATGGAGTTGCTCATCATCGATTGTCCCGAGGAATACATCGGCGTTTGCACTCAAAAAGTGGGAATGCGGAAAGGGAAACTGCTCAACATGATTAATCATGGAAAGGGGCGAGTGCGATTGGAGTTCCGGATTCCGACTCGCGGGCTGATCGGGTTCCGCTCGGAGTTTCTGACAGACACGCGGGGCACCGGGATCATGAACCATCTCTTTGATGCCCATGAACCATGGCTGGGTGAGATTTCAACTCGTTCCACCGGCGTGCTCGTTTCAGACCGCGATGGACGCGTCACCGCGTACGCGCTGAACAATTTGCAGGACCGCGGTGAATTGTTTGCCAAACCGGGCCAGGACGTCTACCGCGGCATGATCTGCGGAAAGAACTCACGCGCTGTGGATCTCTGGGTAAACGTTACCAAAGAGAAAAAGCTTACCAATATGCGTGCTTCCACTTCCGATGATGCGATCCGTTTGATTCCTTTCACCGACATGGCTCTGGAAAAATCTCTGGAATTTATAAATCCTGACGAGCTTGTCGAGGTCACCCCGCAATCGATCCGCATGCGCAAGAAAACAATCCCCAAATCCTGAAGCTTTGTGCCTTCGTGTCTTCGTGGTTAAATTAGATCTTTCACTATGGATAAAAGACGCCTCCTCCGTCATTTTGGCCTTCAGGTCGGCCGCTTCCCCAGCGGTACCAAGAATTCCATCACTGATGTTCCCGGAGTGCGCGTAGGGCATAGCACCATCATCGAAGGGACCGGTAAGCGCAAACCGGGCACCGGACCCGTCCGCACCGGAGTTACTGCGATCGTTCCCCATGACGACGTATATATGGAACGCCTCATTGCGGGAGCGCACATCCTCAACGGCGCCGGCGAAGTGAGCGGGCTGATCCAGATTCAGGAATGGGGTCTCCTGGAAACACCGATTCTGCTCACCAATACGTTAAGCGTGGGGCGCGTCAGCGATTCTTGTGTAAAATGGCTCGCCGAAAAATATCCGGAAATGGGGAATCAATACGAAGTTGTGATTCCCGTCGTCGGCGAATGCGATGATAGTTTCCTGAATGATTCCGTGGGACGCCATATCAAGGAGCGGCACGTCTTTGATGCTCTCAACAAGGCCAGCGATGCCATGGTGCCGGAAGGTTCCGTAGGCGCCGGAACCGGAATGGTTTGCTGCGATTTCAAAGGAGGGATCGGGAGCAGTTCGCGAGTCGTGGTGATTGATGACGTCTCCTACGTCATTGGAATTCTGGCGCTCGCCAATTTTGGGAGGATGGATGATTTGCGAATCCTCGGGATTCCGGCAGGGCGAAAGCTGTCTCCTCTATTTGGCGCGATCCGCAAACGCTCCGACAATTATGGATCCATCATTACGGTGCTTGCCACCGATTTGCCACTGACCCGCTTCCAGCTTGTCTGGCTTTGCAAGCGCGCGGCGCTCGGGATCGGACGCTGCGGCAGCTTCGCTTCCTACACCAGCGGCGAAATCATTGTGGGGTTCTCTACATGCAACAAGGTGCCGCGCGAACCGGAATCAGCGGTCCAGAAATTCGACGGTCTGCACGATCATTACCTGGATGATTCGTTTGAAGCCACCATCGAAGCCACCGAAGAGGCGATCATTAACAGTCTGATCAACAACCACGATATGGTTGGTGCCAACGAAAGCTTCGTTCCCGCCCTGCCTCTGGATCGCCTTCAGTCCATCATCCAACATGCCCTGGGATAAGGATTTCACCGCAGAGACAGAGAGAGCGCAGAGAAAGGAAAAGCACGGAAACACGGAATTCACGGAAAGGATCTAAACCGCCAAGATCGCCAACAACGCTAAGGGCAACCGCCGGACGCCGCAGGCGTCCGCTCTGGGAAAAGATTGCGCAAAACAAAAGGAACCCTGGCGTTGGTTATAGTGTTCAATTCTCCTTTTGTGTTTTGCGCAATCTTTTTCCAGAGCGTCCAAAGGGCCGGCGGTTGCCGTTCTCTGTGATCTCTGTGCGCTCTGTGGCTAAACCGGAAGCTGTGTTCTTAGTGCCCTTGGCGTCCTCTGCGACCTTGGCGGTTAATCCTTCGTGTTCTTTGTGCGTTTGTGGTAAATCCTACAGCGGTTTACGCAGGAGTTCCTGTAATTTTTCGCGGTGGGTGCGGCTGAGCATCAACTGAGTGCCATTCCGCAGGATCACACGAAATTCGCCGTGAAACCACGGTTGCAGCTCATGAATGCGGTCGATGTTTACGATCGTGGAACGGTGGATACGCAAAAAACGTTTCGGATCTAATTGTCCTTCCACCACACTGATGGTTTCCCGCAACAGATGGGATTCTTTGCCGGCATGGATGCGAACGTAGTTTCCTTCCGCTTCGATCCAGTCGATCTCTTCTACTCGCAGGAAGAAGATACGTCCGCCGGTCTTGACGGCCAATCGACGCAGGTATTCCGGTTTGGTCTTGAAGTCTTCCAGCAACGCCAGAACTTGCTGCCGGAAGTCTGTTTCGTCACGATGATGGATCTGCGATTTGGCCCGCTCCAGAGCCTTCTGAAAACGTTCGCGGTCGAAAGGCTTCAGCAAGTAATCCAGAGCAAAGACCTCAAATGCGCGGAGAGCGTACTTATCGTAGGCGGTAACAAAGATTACCAGCGGCATCTTTTCCGGACTGATTTTCTGCAGAACATGAAAGCCGTCCATTTCCGGCATCTGGACATCCAGAAATAACAGATCGGGAGAATGTTTTTCGACGGCTGTCAATGCTGATTTTCCGCTCGCGCATTCCCCGGCAATCTCAACGCCCGGATCCCCTTTGAGCATCTCGCGGATCCGATCGCGCGCCAGGACCTCATCATCGACAATCAATACGCGCACTTTGCTCTCCTTGCTCACAGGAACACGCCTCTCTGGCGCGAGATCTGTTCAATTTCCAATTTCAGCAGATCCAGCTCCTTCTGAAAAGTGGTTTCTTCCACTTCCGCATTCTCCAGTGTCAGACGAAGAAAATCGCCAAGTCTTGCAATCATCTTATCCGCAGCTTCCACATCCTTTCGCATCAGTCCCGTGATCGAGCGAAGAGTGTGAAACAAGAAATCGGGTTGAAGCTGCATCTTCAATGTTTGTAGCTGGGCCTGTGAGAGTTGTGTCTCGAGCTGTGTGGCTCGAAGTCTTCGTTCGCGGTACTGGCGATACAAATGGAGCGCTTGATACGAGCCGAGCATAATGCAGTAAATGAAAATGCCAAGCACATAGTCGCCATCCATGAAACGCTCCCGGATCATTTCCAGGATGATCCCCGCAGACTTTTTTCCGCGCATGAGCATCAGCCACATGGTCGTGGTGAGCAAGACCGTATGCAGGACGGTGACCACCAGACACGCGGGAATGTGGATTCGGAGATTGCGAAACGAGCCCTCCCGCGCAAGAGGATATTTGCGAGCCAGCCGCAGCACCAGAGGGGAAAACGCAAGCCAGAGATAACACCAGGAGAGGCTCCAGCTAAATGCGGCGCCCCATGTCATCGAGTCTTTCTCTTTGGCGTAAATCGCGTGTGATTGCATCGCCAGAAGGACTCCGCAAAGGGAAACTACTGTGAAAATCACGGTGCGGCGAAACCATCGATTCTCCCAATTCATAGTGATGCTTCCTTCAGAAGTGATGGGGTTGAAGCCTTTTGATGCGGAATCTCCAGAATGACTTCCAATCCTCCTTCTGCAGGGTTTACAAAATCCAACCGGTGCGCGTTTCCGTAAATCTGCTGCAACCTGGCTCGCGTATTCGTCAGGCCCACGCCTTCTTTTCCGCCGTTCGTTCGTTCTTTTTGGAATCCCGGACCGTTGTCGCGGATCCGGATCCGTAGCGTTCCTTGATCCGATGTGGCAATGATTTCAATCTGTCCCGGTGTGGCCTGTGTTGAGATCCCATGCCGGATTGCATTTTCCACGATCGGCTGCGTAATCAGATTCGGCACCTGCGCATCCAGCGCAAGCGGGTCGATTTGTGTGCGCACCGTGAGACGATCCTGGAACCGGACTTTCTCGATTTCAAGATAACACTGCAAAAACTCCAGCTCCTTGCGAAGGGATACAAGCTGCGGTCCGGAATCCTGCAAAGTCAGTTCCAGGAAATTCATGAGCCGGGCAACCATTTCTTCGGCCGCGCGAATATCCTTGTAGAGCAATGCAGAAATCGAGTGGAGCGTGTTGAACAAGAAATGAGGATGTAACTGCATTTTCAGCGCCTGCAGCTTCGCCTGCGCCAGACGCATTTCCAACTGCGATGCCTTCAGCTCCTCTTCTTTCGAGCGGTTGTAGTAATCAACGGCATGAAGAACTACAAGAAGAGCGCCATACAACAGGATTCTTGTTCTGTAGTTGACCGAACTCGGTGAGCCGATCAATTCCAGAAGCATCTTACCAAGACCGCCTACGTCCTTTTCCTCCTTCAGCCACTTCCACGCGCCGCCGGTGTACCAGGCCGTGGTAACATAAAG
>CAZDDB010000211.1:0-7022 GCA_964504105.1 uncultured Acidobacteriota bacterium | reverse complement strand
GGACTCTTCATCCGCCTTGGCGAACTTGGCGATCTTGGCGGTTCAAACCTTCGTGTTCTTCGTGCGCTTCGTGGTTCCGCGTTGAAAAAAAATACGTCACCGAAGTTTTGGAACAGTGTACTAAGTCAGTGGGGGCGCAGGATAGGGTCCCCCATTGACATGTATAGTAAGCGTCTTATAGTATTAATAACGTAATAGGCCGGATACCCACGATTCCAAAGGCCGCACGCATGTTGTGCGCAACGAGGTAAGTCGATCGTCTGCACAGGGCAGTGGACGAAGCATGAAGAGAATATCTGCAAGGACAAAAAAAGAACAAGCAGAGATTGCGCTTCGACGGCTGGAAAAAGCAGTTGAAACGATGAATCTTGGCATGACGATTACGGATACAGAAGGCAACATCCTGTTTGCGAATCGTGCCGAGGCTGCCATGCATGCATACGAGCAGGGAGAACTGATCGGAAAAGAAGCCCGGATCTTTGCGCCCCACGCATTCTGGAAACCTCCAACCGCCGAAAACATCACAGAGATGAAGAGCTGGCGCCGGGAAGCCATGAATATCAGGAAGGACGGCACCACGTTTCCGGTCCAGTTGATTTCAGAAGTGATTTCTGACAGCTCCGGCAAACTGATCGGGATTGTTACAACCTGTGAAGACATTACCGAACGTAAACGGGTGGAAGAGGAATTGGAACGGCAAGCGCTGTACGATACACTGACACAGCTTCCGAATCGCACTCTCTTTAATGACCGTCTCGCGCAGGCCGTCAGCAAGGCGAAACGGAAAAAAGATTATTGTTTCGGAGTACTTTTTATCGATCTTGATCGCTTCAAGGTGATTAACGACAGCCTGGGACATACTCTTGGAGATCAGTTGCTTGTTGAATTCGCTCAACGGCTATTGTCCTGCATGCGCCCCGGAGATACGGTCGCCCGCCTGGGCGGAGACGAATTTACGATTCTACTTGACGACATGAAACATGTCAGTGACGCGACCCGGGTTGCCGATCGGATACAGCATGAATTGAACATACCCTTCAACCTGGGCCGGCATGAGATTTTCACGACTACGAGCATCGGAATCGCTTTGAGTTCAGAAGAGTATGGACGATCGGGCGATCTGCTGCGCGATGCAGATATTGCAATGTATCGAGCAAAGGCGCAAGGACGGGCACGCTATCAGGTTTTTGATAGCGGAATGCACGCCGGCGCGGTTCTTCAGCTACAGATGGAAAACGATCTGCGCCGGGCCCTGGAGCGAAAAGAATTCCGCGCTTTTTATCAGCCAACCGTCTGTTTATTCACCGGCAAACTTACCGGTTTCGAGGCTCTGATGCGTTGGCAGCATCCGCAACGCGGTTTGACTTTGCCCGAAGAGTTCATCCCTCTGGCGGAAGAAACGGGATTTATCATTCCCATGGGACTCTGGATCTTACATGAGGCTTGCGAGCAGATGCAAAAATGGATCACTCAATTCCCATTGCATCCGGCATTAACAATGAGCGTCAATCTCTCAGGAGTTCAGATTGGAGAAGCTGATATTGTTGGACATGTTGAACAGATATTAAAGGAAACGCGCCTGGCCCCAAACACTCTAACATTGGAAATGACAGAAAGTGTATTGATGGCAAATCCGCAGGAGGCAACAAACAGGCTACATCAACTGAGGTCGCTCGGTGTCCGTTTGCATATTGACGACTTTGGCACCGGCTATTCCTCCTTAAGTTATCTCCATCGTCTACCTGTCGATACCTTGAAAATAGACCGCTCCTTTGTCGGGAGAATTGGAATCGCTGAAGAAAGAGGGGAAATTGTAGGAACGATCTCCACTCTGGCACATAATCTAGGAATGGAAGTAATCGCGGAAGGTGTCGAAACGGCTGTTCAACTCTCGCGGGTAAAAGATTTCAAATGCGAATCTGCTCAAGGATTCTACTTCTCCAGGCCCATGGAGAGCAAAGATGCCGAAGCTCTAATCCTTGCTGAAACAAAGTGGTAATTCACCTGAAGGGGCCGGCCGAACCGCGTTAAGCATCGCACGGCGGACCGTTCAAACGCAAATTTTTTCACTTTTGTATCGTAAGAGTCTATTATTATTGCAGCGCTCGGCCACGGCGATCCGGATCGCATGGGAAGTGCAACCTCGAGATTAAAAGAAGGAGAACAATGAGACAATATTACGCAAGCGATAAAAAGAAGCGAGAAGATGCGAAAAGAAAACAAAAGGAAGAAAAACGGCTCAAACGATTGAACAAAAGTTCGAAAAGCTCAGTTCAAGCGGGAAGTGAGCCCGGGTCAGACCTTGGGGAAAACCGTCGCGCGTCGGCGCCTCCGCGTTGAATACCTGCACTACTATCCCGTTGTGATCACCACAACGAAACTGCGCCTTCCCGCTCATCATCCGTTCGTAAGCTTTTGTTGCGCGATCCAGCGTGTCACTTCGTTCATCGATCGCACGCCGGTCAGCGCGCAGAAATTCAGCGCATCTTGCTAGTCAATGGACGAGCCGGAGGGCCTTATTTTTTTCTGGGATCGTCCGCCGGATTCACGTAATTAATTCCCCACGGTCCGATTCCATACAGCTGAATGACTGTCTCTTCTTTTGCCATGGCAAAATGGTTCATTTTGGGAGCCAGGTAAGCAAAAGTACCGGTCTGCATTGGCTTCAGCTGAGATTCATCGAACTGATCTCCCATTCCGAAATGGAAGGTTCCCGAAATCACAGTGATGTGTTCAACAGCAGGATGCCAGTGCGCAGGAAGTTTATAGCCCGCAGGCATCCATTGTTTGAATCCTTGCTTCGAGTATATCCTTACCGTGCTCCTGGCGCACCCTTTCATAAATGTAATAATCAGGAAAGCTCCCGGCAATGCTTTCCCACTATATTGATCATTGATACGAAACCGACTTGGGCCAACGACGCGGGGACTAATGCGGAGATACTCTTCTACGGAATGTGAATTGCAGGCAAAAAATGAGATGATATTCAATAGTTCCAGGATAGAACCCCGATGCGAGTCTTAGTAGTTGAGGACGACGATAAGATTGCCTCTTTCATTGTTCAGGGGCTGCGCCAGGCAGGTATGGCCGTAGACCATACTTCGGATGGTGAAGATGGACTGCACATGGCTCTCAGCGAAACTTATGATGCTGCGGTGATTGATATTATGCTGCCGAAGTTGGACGGTCTCAGTCTGATCCAAAGAATGCGGGAAAAGAAAATGACCACGCCTGTGATTATTCTAAGCGCCAAAAGATCAGTGAATGAACGTGTTTCAGGACTCCAATCGGGAGCGGATGACTATCTGGTAAAACCCTTCGCGTTCTCGGAGCTCCTCGCTCGCGTGCAGGCACTCCTCCGCCGCAATACCGATTCACCGAAAACCTACAATCTGGCAATCGGTGATCTGACCATGAACCTTTTCACTCGCGAGGTAAGAAGAGGAGAGCATCCGATTGAGCTTCAACCCCGCGAGTATTCACTTTTGGAATATCTCATGCACAATGCAGGACGGATTGTCTCTAGAACGATGATCCTGGAACATGTATGGGACTACAACTTTGATCCCCAGACAAACGTCGTGGATGTTCTTGTGTGCCGGTTGCGCACTAAAATAGACAAGGACTTTCCGGAAAAGCTGATCCGTAACATACGAGGCGTGGGTTATGTTCTTAAAAAGTCTTAGCCGGATCCGGAAGACGATCGGTTTTCGGATCTCAATCTGGCATTCCGGGATCTTGATCGTTAGCAGTCTGCTTCTCCTTATAGTGGCCCATTATTTCTTATCATCCGTTTTAACACAAAAGGATCGGGAAGGCAGTCGACTCAAGCTAAATCAGACTGCATCTCAATATGAAAAAGATGGGATAGAAGGCATCAGAAAGGAAATCGCCCTGCAGCGAACTCTTGGCCCCCAGGATTCCTACTTCATCCGCGTTGCCGGACCGCGAAACAACACATTGGTCTCAAGCGACGCCGCTGATTTTGAAGACTTCGACCTCAACGAGCTACAAACGGCCACCGGATCCCCAGAGGCATGGATACGCCTTACGGAACCTGAAAAGAAACATATGCTGGACACAGGTGAGATTCTCGAAATAACTACCCGGCCTCTTCCCGACGGCAACCTGCTACAAGTGGGGAAAACATCTGAGTACAGAGGGGATCTTCTGGAGCGCTTCCGGTGGAGCTTTGGCCTCGTTATGATACCGCTTCTGTTATTAGTCGCGACTCTTCTTTCAGTTCGTACGCTTCGCCCTCTCCGATCGATGATCGATACCGTAAAATCCATTCAGGATGGGAAATTGGACAGCCGTGTAAAAACGACAGGTACCGGTGACGAACTTGATGAACTCGCAAACCTCTTCAATGGCATGCTTGACAGAATAGAGAATCTGATAGAAGGAATGCAAAATTCACTGGATAATGTTGCCCACGATTTACGAACTCCGTTAACCAGATTACGGGCGGTGGCAGAAGGAGCGTTTCAGTCGGAGCCGAACCAGGACACTTATCGTGAGGCGCTGGCCGATTGCATGGAAGAGTCAGAGCATATTCTTGCCATGCTGAACATGCTGATGGACATCTCTGAAGCGGAAGCGGGATCGATCAAGTTAAATCTGGAGAATATTCCTGTCCTGGAGCTGATGGAAGACACCGCGGACCTGTATCGCTATGTTGCAGAAGATAAGGGCTTGCAGATCAGCGTGGATTGCCCTGAGGATCTTCGTGTAACTGCTGATCGCAACCGGACACGGCAGGCTCTGGCGAATCTGGTGGACAACGCCGTAAAGTATACTGAACCCGGAGGCGAGATCAACCTTCAAGCTCACCAATCGGATGGTGAAGTCATCATTCATGTTAGCGATACGGGAATTGGAATACCGCCGGAGGAGCTTCCGCGAATTTGGGAGCGGTTATATCGCAGCAATGATGTTCGCTCAAGTAAAGGAATCGGCCTGGGATTGAGTCTGGTTCGCGCAATCGTTCAGGGACATGGAGGAACTGTAGAAGTGATAAGCCAATCCGGGAAAGGCTCTGTTTTCAAGATCCATCTTCAGAGTCCGCAGCCCACCCTTTCCGATCGACCGTAGGCGCGTAATGATCAGCCTTTTTTCAGTGCGCGCGTAGGTGCGTAGATCGCAGACGCTGCAGAACCATTGAGCTGTCGTTGCAAATCTTGTAAATTGAATTAACTTTGAAGATTCAGATTAAGGAGGAAAGGAATATGCGAGGAATCATGAAAACACGTAAAGCATTTGCGATTATGGCGGTCGTTGCTCTGTCACTCCTTGCACCCACAGGTGCTTTTGCAACAACGGAAGTGACTGGAGTGGTGGGAGCTTTACTCGGAGGAGACCTGAACAACATCATTCGTGTCGAAAATATTTCGATCCAACGAAGCTTCGACAATGGTCCGCTTTATGGAGCGCGAGTGGGTTGGGTTGGTGGATTTTTGGGAGTCGAAGGGAGCTTTGTCGGAAGTCCAAACGGTTTGACGTTGACCGTACCGGGACAACCGATCGGTATTAATGCCAAGGTATATTATCTGGAAGGAAATGTACTTTTGTTTGTGATCCCTGGACCCTTCGCCCCATTCGTAACCGCGGGCGCGGGACTCCATTCATACGATTTCGATCTCCAGCTCGGGAACGTGGCATCCGCCGATACGAAGGTTCAGAAACTCGGCTTTAATTTTGGAGGCGGACTGAAGATCAATATTAGTCGCATCGTGCTCCGCGGAGAAGTCAGAGATCATGTTACGGAACTTGGACCTGAGGATTTTGACCTCCAGGAAATTGCCGATGATCTCGGCTTCGATGTGAACCAGCGGTTTCACAATGTTGAAATTTCCTTGGGACTCGGGTTCCGTTTCTAAGGGCCTGCACAAAAATAACTTAACTTCCCATTTTGGCGCGCGGGGAGCATCGATTTTGGTTCCTTCCTTTCCCCGGCTGGTCATCACCAGAACAGAGGACCGCTACTTCTTCAGCATCGAAGTCCAGTTGAAGATGGTTCTTGCGGTCTTCGCACCTGAACAACTCTCATCTACGCCACAGCTCCTCCAATGAACTTTGCTTGCATAACAAAGTCTAAGCATTCCGTCGTCATTTTGCCTCATCATGACTTTGCATTACTGTAGGTCATATTCTTGTTTTTTTGCCAACATGCAATTAGCTGGTGTAAGAAGGGGGATGAGGAGATACTTGAGATATGGGGATACACACTCAAGAGGATGTGTTTTCTGGATGGCTGTACGGCTGCCGCTGCAGCGGCAGCTTTTGAAAATCTTGAAAAGGAATAAGCGGAAAGTGAAATCTTGGTAGAATCGCGTTTCCTGAATCGCTTATTCCTTTTCAAAATTTTCAAAAGACAGCGATCCAGAAAACACGGTTCTCATATCTAGATCCCCACATCCCCTTCATCTCTCGATCTCCCTTCTTACACCTCAGCGCTCTCCGTGTACTCCGTGGTTTTCCTGGGTGCCGAAAGGCGCTTTGCGCCTTCGCGTCTTTGCGAGAAAATGCTAAATCAAGATGAAAGAACCGGTGCTTCGTAAAAATTTAGGATTTGCCCAAGGACTGGCGTTGTATCTTGCAGCGGTCCTTGGCACCGGGATTTTACTTGTGCCTCTTCTGGCGTGGCGCGAAGCAGGTCCGGCGTTTTTAATCGCCTGGGTGGTCCTCGCCTTTCTTGGTCTGGCACTGGCCTGGACATTTGCCACCGCCGGGGCACAAATGCCCGATGCGGGCGGGATCCAGGCGATGATCGGACGCGTGTTCGGTCCTTCGTTGGAAACCCTGACCAGGTATCTGATCTTTTTTTCAGTGCCAGCGGGGGCGGTCCCTGCTGCATTTATTTTCGCGCAGCATCTTTCTGCAGCTTTCCAGCTTCCTGATTTGTCCATCACATACCTGGCGTTTGGAAGCTGGATCTTGATTACAGCCGCCAACTATTTTGGAATTCGAGTGAGCGCCAACGCGCAATTGATTTTGAGCGGATTGCTGGTGGTATTGCTGGC
>CAZDDB010000210.1:0-7025 GCA_964504105.1 uncultured Acidobacteriota bacterium | reverse complement strand
GACATCCTTGAGGCTTACAGGAAAAGCCTCTATAATCGGTGAGTGCGCGCGGAGGATGGTGGTCCGGCGCTGCACGCCGAGCACCTGCGGCTGCAAGAATTAACCGCAAAGACCGCGAAGAACGCAAAGAAAGAATAAGGGAAAGATATATGGAAAGAAGATCCAACCCCGGAAGATTGATTCTTCTATTTCAGTAGTAGATCTGGTAGAGCAGACGTTCCTTGCTTACAACGCCGGGCGCTTGCGGGAGGGGTGCCAGCTTTTTGTGGAGCAGATGCTGCAGGAGGACGTAGCGATTGGCGTGAGTGTCACCGGCGCCTTGACTCCCGCAGGACTCGGAATGTCCTGTCTGATTCCTTTGATGGAAGCAGGCTTTATTGACTGGATGGTCTCCACCGGCGCGAATCTGTATCATGATACGCATTTTGCTATTGGCCTGGACATGCATCAGGGTACGCCGTTTGTGGATGACGTGAAGCTGCGCTCGGAAGGGATTGTCCGCATTTACGACATTTTTTTTGATTATAGCGTGCTCCTTTCCACGGATTCTTTTTACCGCAAACTCATTGCCGGTCCGGAATTCCAGCATTCGATGGGGACGGCGGAATTTCATCATCTTGCCGGCAAGTATCTGGCGGAAAAAGAGAGCGCCCTCCACCACCAAAAATCGATGCTGGCCACTGCGTTTTTGTGCGGTGTTCCTGTGTACACTTCCTCGCCGGGGGACAGCTCCATTGGGATGAACATTGCCGCGGCTTCGCTCAAAGGAAACAAGCTGGTGATCGATCCAAACACCGACGTGAACGAAACGGCTTCTATTGTATTAGATGCAAAAACGCGGCAAGGGAAAAGCGCCATCCTGATTCTTGGCGGTGGCTCCCCCAAGAATTTTGTACTGCAAACAGAGCCGCAACTGCAGGAAGTGCTGGGTATTGAAGGGAAGGGGCACGATTTTTATCTGCAATTTACCGATGCGCGGCCCGATACTGGAGGGCTTTCCGGCGCGACTCCCGGAGAAGCCGTTTCTTGGGGAAAGGTAGATCCGAACCAGCTTCCAAATACCGTGGTTTGTTACATGGACAGCACTGTAGCCCTTCCCGTGCTCACGGCTTATGCCCTCGCAAAACACAAGCCCCGGCCTCTGAAACGGTTGTACGACCGGCGTTCCGAAATGATGGCGGAACTTCGCGCGCGAATGAAGTTCGAATGAGCGGTCGCTTTTCGATCCGGTTACCCGTGCGTTTTCGGGATGTGGACTCGCTCGGTCATGTCAACAACGCCGTTTATTTCACTTATATGGAACAGGCTCGCACTGAGTTCTGGATGCATCTTTTTGAACTCGATAGCCTCAGCCAGATCAGCTTCATCGTTGCACACGCGGAATGCGACTTTCGTGTGCCTGCGCAGTTTCAAGATGAGTTGGAAGTCAGCATTCGGACTTCTTCGATCGGCAATAGCAGTTTTGTTTGGGAATATGAAATCAAGAATGCGAAGACGGGACAGTTGATGGCGAACGGCAAAACGATTCAGATGTACTACGATTACAGCCAACAGAAGGGTCTGCCCGTCCCCCCGGAAATCCGTTCGAAATTGATGGAGGGGAATTAACCACAAAGACACAAAGTCACGAAGAAACATAAAACGAAATTAAGAATTCTTTTGGTGATCCTTTGTGTCTTTGTGCCTTTGTGGTTAATTCGATCCTGATTGAAAAGCGGATCAAAGCAGGGTAAATTTTCAAGTTCGGGAGAATAGAAGGTGAATCGCGCGGTTGCTCTGTATCAGTCCTCGCTCGGGAAAAAAGCGGTGATGGCCGTTACCGGAATCATCGGTACCGGTTTTCTGGCTGCTCACATGATCGGCAACCTTCAGGCGTATCCGTTTTTTGGCGGACGCGAAGCGCTGAATGCCTACGCGGAGTTTCTTCGCAGCACGCACGGTTTGCTTTGGCTGGCGCGGGGTGTTCTGGTGACTGCCGTTGCGATGCACATCGTGGCTGCGTATCAGTTGACGCGGATGAGCCAGACCGGCAGGCCTGTTCCGTATGTGAAATGGAATCCTGCAGGCGGTTCGGATTATGCTTCGCGCACGATGCGGTGGAGTGGTCCGGTTGTTGGTCTCTTTCTCGTTTACCATTTGATGCATTTTACGCTGGGGAACGCGCATCCGGATTTTGTCAGCGGCGACGTATACCACAATTTTGTGGCCGGCTTCCAGGTCTGGTATGTTTCGCTGTTTTATGTCGTTGCGATGCTGGCACTGGGGTTTCATTTGTATCACGGCGCCTGGAGCATGTTTCAGTCTCTGGGTCTGAACAATCCAAAATACGATCCATGGATCCGTAAGCTTGCGGCGCTCATCACGTTCGTCATTGTAGCTGGAAACATTTCCATGCCTCTTGCTGTTCTGGCAGGAATCATTTCATGAGTACTCATTTCGATTCAAAGATTCCTTCCGGTCCCATTGAAAAGAAGTGGGAGAAGCATCGGTTCGAAATGAAGCTGGTGAACCCTGCGAACAAGCGCAAGTACGACATCATCGTGGTGGGTTCGGGTCTGGCCGGAGCCTCGGCAGCGGCATCGCTTGCAGAGCTCGGGTACAACGTAAAGTGTTTTTGTTTTCAGGACAGTCCGCGCCGCGCGCATAGTATCGCCGCCCAGGGTGGGATCAACGCCGCCAAGAATTATCAGAACGACGGCGACAGCATCTATCGTCTTTTTTATGACACTGTAAAAGGAGGCGATTTCCGGGCTCGGGAAGGGAACGTGCATCGTCTTGCCGAAATCAGCGTCAACATTATCGACCAGTGTGTTGCTCAGGGTGTGCCTTTTGCGCGTGAGTACAGCGGTTATCTTTCCAATCGCTCGTTTGGCGGCACGCAGGTTTCGCGTACTTTTTATGCTCGCGGACAAACGGGACAGCAATTGCTGCTGGGCGCCTATCAGGCGTTGATGCGCCAGGTGGAGCTTGGCAAAGTGCAGCTGTTTGCGCGCACGGAAATGCTGGATCTGGTTCTGGTGGACGGCAAAGCACGCGGGATCGTGACGCGCGATCTGGTCACAGGAAAAATCGAATCGCACGCCGCCCACGCGGTCGTTCTGGCAACGGGCGGATATGGCAACGTGTTTTATCTTTCCACAAACGCCAAGGGAAGCAACGCCACCGCCATCTGGCGCGCCTACAAACGCGGGGCAGCGTTCGGCAATCCCTGCTTCACCCAGATTCATCCGACCTGTATTCCGGTGACGGGGGAGTACCAGTCCAAACTAACGTTGATGAGCGAATCGCTTCGCAATGATGGACGCATCTGGGTACCGGCGCAAAAAGGAGACAAGCGACCACCGGACCAGATTCCGGAGAATGAACGCGATTACTATCTGGAACGCAAGTATCCGAGTTTTGGAAACCTGGCTCCACGGGACATAGCTTCCCGCGCAGCCAAGGAAGCCTGCGATGATGGACGCGGTGTCGGGGAAACCGGCCTGGGCGTTTTTCTCGATCTTACCGATGCCATCAAGCGCCTGGGAAAAAACGTGGTTGAAGAGCGCTACGGCAATCTGTTCGAAATGTATCAGCGCATCACCGATGAAGATCCCTATCGAGTGCCCATGAGGATCTATCCTGCCGTTCATTACACAATGGGTGGTCTCTGGGTGGATTACAATTTGATGAGCACCATCCCGGGAATGTTTGTTCTGGGAGAGGCAAATTTCTCAGATCACGGCGCCAACCGGCTGGGAGCCAGCGCGCTCATGCAGGGTCTGGCGGACGGCTACTTCATCAGTCCTTACACAATCGGCGATTATCTTGCTACTACAAAATTCGAAACCGTCGGAGCGGACCACGCGGAATTCCGGAATGTGGAATCGCAGGTGGGGGAGCGTGTTCAACGATTGCTGGGTGTAAAGGGAAAACGGACCGTGGATTCGCTTCACCGTGAACTTGGTAAAGTGATGTGGGAGTATTGCGGAATGTCTCGGGAGGAAGCCGGTCTAAAGCACGCGTTGATCAGAATCCCGGAGATCCGAGAAGAGTTCTGGAAAAATGTAAACGTTCTTGGCGGCAATGAAGAACTCAACCAGGCGCTGGAAAAAGCAGGACGCGTGGCTGATTTTATGGAGCTTGCGGAGCTCATGTGTCTGGATGCCCTGGAGCGCCGTGAATCGTGTGGCGGTCATTTCCGGACGGAGTCGCAAACACCGGATGGAGAGACGCAGCGGGACGACGCAAACTTCTGTCATGTATCGGCCTGGGAATATGCCGGGGACAAAGTAGATGCAGTGATGCACAAAGAACTGTTACACTTTGAATATGTCCATCTCGCGCAACGGAGCTACAAATGAAACTGACATTGTATGTCTGGCGCCAGAAAAACCGTCAGGAAAAAGGCAGCATGGTCAGGTACGAAGCCACGAATGTAAACGCGGAGATGTCATTTCTTGAAATGCTGGATGTGATCAACGAAGAACTCATTTCAAAAGGCGAAGATCCGATCGCTTTTGATCACGATTGCCGGGAGGGCATTTGCGGCGCTTGCGGAATGATGATCAATGGAGTTGCTCATGGTCCCCAGGCTGCCACCACAACATGCCAGCTTCACATGCGCCACTTCAAAGACGGCGATACGGTGTATGTTGAACCATGGAGGGCAAAAGCTTTTCCTGTGCTCAAAGACCTGGTGGTGGATCGCAGCGCGTTTGACCGGATCATCCAGTCGGGAGGCTACATCTCCGCATCCACAGGGAGCGCTCCGGAAGCGAACTCGATCCCGGTCTCAAAAGCTGCTGCTGACCAGGCCATGGATGCCGCCGCCTGCATCGGATGCGGCGCCTGCGTAGCGGCCTGTCCGAACGGCTCTGCCATGCTCTTTACTTCAGCAAAAGTATCTCACCTCAACTTGCTTCCCCAGGGCGAACCAGAACGGTACCGACGCGTGATGAACATGGTGGCCACCATGGATGCCGAAGAGTTTGGGGCCTGCACCAATCACCGCGAATGTGAAGCCGTTTGCCCCAAGGAGATCAGTATCCAGTTCATCGCCAAAATGAACCGCGATTACCTCCTAGCCCGCCTCCGGAAAACGGATTAACCACAAAGACACGAAGACACAAAGAAGAATAAAAGTTGCAGAATTTCAGGATACTTAACCGACTGGTTAAGTGTTGTCAAAAATCCTGGTGCCCCTTCGTGTCTTTGTGCCTTTGTGGTTCAATCCTGCCTATTTCTTTGGAGCACTATGATGCAACGAGTGGAAGTCTTCCATCGCGTTGATGGCAAAGACGGCGTGAGACAGCGCAGAGCTTGCTTTCATCGCAACACCTACCAGGATAGATTCGGCCACTTCTTCATCCGAGGCGCCTTCCCGCAACGCATTCTTTGTGTGGATATCAATGCAGAAAGCGCAACCCGTTGCATGCGCGACGGCAATGGCAATCAGCTCTTTGGTTTTTGTAGAAAGAGCACCGTCCTGGAAAATTTTGTCGTTCATTTCGACCAGCGCCTGCATCGTTTCCGGAACGAGTTGCGCAAGTACGTTGATCTTGCGGATGTCTTCCTTTTTGTAGAATTGATCTCCCATTTCGGTCATTCTAGCATGAAAGTGACATCCAACAGTTTTCTTACTTTTTAGAAAGGATATTACCCACGGAGGACACCGAGGGCCCTTACGGGCCCGTGAACACTTGATCCAGCACAAAGGCGTATTGCAATGCGGTCTCGCGGAGCTTATCGTAGCGCCCGGATGATCCGCCGTGCCCGCCGCCCATATTGATTTTGAAGATCAAGGATTCTTGTCGGTTTTCAAGCTGCGCAGTTTGGCCACGTATTTGGATGGTTCCCAATACATCACCTGACTGTCGTTCCAGGATGTTGTAACAAGCAAAGCAGGATAATCCTTCGCCGCAAGATTGGTATACGGACAGTATTGCTTCATGTATTTATATTCGTCCTGCTCATTTGAATTTCCCCACTCCTCAAATTCTGCTGCTGTCAGCGGAATCGAGGCGTCACCCATCGTATTGATTACATCGACAAACGGAACGCGGTTTACTACCGCTCGAAAAAGATCCGGACGCATGTTGGTTACGGCACCCATCAATAATCCGCCTGCGCTTCCACCTTCAATTGCCAGACGTTCCTTCGATGTGTACTTGTTGTCCACCAAGAACTCGGCGGCAGCGATGAAATCCGTAAACGTATTCATCTTATTCATCATCCGGCCCTGATCATGCCAGGGCTTCCCCATTTCTCCACCACCGCGAATATGAGCGATCGCTTCGGAGAAACCACGATCCAGCAGGCTCAAAGAGTTGGAAGAAAAATCCACATCATAAGTGGCGCCATAGGCGCCGTAACCGTGAAGCAACATTGGGGCCTTCCCATCTTTCTTGAAGCCTTTTTTGTAGACGATCGAAATTGGGATTTTTGTGCCATCCTTTGCCGTGGCGTATAAACGCTCCGATTCATACTCGTTTGGATCGTACCCGCCCAGGACTTCCGTTTGCTTCAGGAGAGTGGACTGTCGCGAATCCATGTTGTAGTCGTATATGGAGCTCGGCGTAATCAAAGATTGATAACCGTATCTGAGAAGGTTCGTATTCCACTCGGCGTTGATAGAAAGATAGGCATCGTAGACGGGCTCCGGAAAAGCAACTTCATGTGATTCGCCCGTCTTGAAGCTGATAACTCGAATCTGCGGAAATCCGTTTTTTCTTTCACTCAAAACGTAATGGTCGGCAAAACAATCGGCCACTTCGAGCATGACATCCGGTCGATGTGAGACAACTTCTTTCCAGTTGTTTTCTTCCGGTGAATTCACTGGCACGGAGACAAGACGGAAGTTGCGACCTGTATCGTTTACACGAATGAAGAATTGGTCATCATGATGATCGACATCCAGTTCACGATCCGGCTTTCGCTCTGCAAGCGTTTTCCATTCTTCCATCGGCCGGTCTGCAGGCAGATAACGGATTTCCGTGCTTGTCAGACTGCCCAGAGCGACAATCATGTATTGTTTGCTGCGCGTG
>CAZDDB010000209.1:0-7042 GCA_964504105.1 uncultured Acidobacteriota bacterium | reverse complement strand
TTGAAATACACCTTCGGTGGTCATTCTCCCGTCATGAATCTGAAACCGGGGACGATTTTGGAAACATGGACGGAAGATTGTTTTGATGGAGCCGTCAAAAAACCTACGGATCTTCCGACACAGGTCGCTCCGATCGGCCACGATAATCCGCAGACGGGTCCTTTCTTCATAGAAGGCGCCAAGGCGGGTGACATTCTTGCGGTCCATATCATCAACCTGGAACCTGCAAGAGAGTATGCGGTCAGCAGTGCATATCCTGGATTCGGAACTTTGACCGGAACCGACTATACTGCGATGCTCAATCCGCCACTGCCGGAAAAGGTCTGGTGGTACACGGTGGACAAGAAGAAAGGAACCGCCAGTACGAAACTTGGAAACCGGACGCTGGAGATCTCCATCCATCCGTTCCTTGGATGTATTGCAACAGCCCCGCAACGTGGCGAAGTTCGGTGGACTGTAACGCCTGAGGCATACGGTGGAAATATGGATGCTTACCAAATCGTGAACGGCGCTACGGTGTACTTACCTGTCAATGTCGAAGGCGCCTTGCTTCAATTTGGAGACGGTCACCTGGCTCAAGGGGAAGGGGAGATCATCGGCACAGCTCTGGAATCCGCGCTGAACGTGAAACTTAAAATCGATTTGATCAAAGGAAAGTCGATCGGCTGGCCTCGCATTGAGAATGACGACTACATCATGACGACCGGATCCTATCGTCCTTTGGAAGATGCCTTCAGGATTGCATACAAAGAGATGGTAATGTGGCTGGTCAACGAGTTCGGCTTCGAAATGTTGGATGCGTATCAATTGTGCTCCCAGGTGGGCGAGGCGGATGTTGTTCAGGTAGTGGATCCGAACTATACCGTTGTGGTCAAGATCGCCAAGAAGTATTTGCCTGCGATTCAGCCCCTGGGTGGAATGCATGAAAAGATGAAAGTAGGCACAAAAGTCGCATTAACGCTAACGCCTTAATCGCAGTAGAATAGAACTATCGCAAACTTGATCGTGTAGGAGGCGGACTATGCGGCTTACAATCTCCATTCTTTTCACACTCGTTTTATTTTTCTTCACCCATTTTGCATTCGCGCAAACCACCACGGGTACGATTGAAGGCACAATCAAGCTGGAAACGGGGGAGGCTTTACCCAATGCTCATGTGAGGGCGCAAAACCAGCAGACCGGCTTGACGCGCGAGACTGTATCCGGAAACGACGGCTTCTATCGCTTTTCAGCGCTCGTTCCCGGCGCGTATACCATTTCGATGGACCTCAAAGATTTCGCCGCACAAAATCGCACCGACATCGCAGTTGTCGTTGGTCAAACCGTCATGGTTCATTTCGAGTTGAAAGTGTCAACAGCGGAAGCCATTACGGTGGAGGCGGAAATACCTCTGGTTGATGTGACGAAGTCTTCGGTCGGCTTGCCTGTGCGAACGCTACAGATCGAAAACCTGCCGCTCAACAGCCGTAATTTTCAGGAGCTCGCCTCCCTGGTTCCCGGCGCTAGCCCTTCGCCTTCCTACGATCCCACCAAGAAACGAATCGGTGGAGTTACCTTTGCCGGCGCGACGGCGCGCGGAGGAACCATCAGCATTGATGGCGGATCCTACGATGATGACGTCGTGGGTGGTCCCGTTGGTCTGGTGCCGGAAGACTCCATTCGCGAATTCCAAGTTTACACCAATCGCTTTTCGGCAGAGATCGGTCGTGCCGCAACAGGAGCTATCAACGTCGTTACGAAATCCGGGACAAACGAAATACACGGCTCGGGTTTCGGATTGTTCCGTGATCAAAGCCTGAACTCTAAGAATTTCTTCGAAACCGAAAAAGCGCCCTTTGACCGCCAGCAATTTGGTGGAAGCATTGGCGGTCCGATCCAAAAGAATAAGTCTTTCTTCTTTTTCTCTTATCAACGGACCAACGAAGACACTTCCGGATTTGTGGACACCGGCGGAATTTATCCGGACTTCGAAGGCTCGTTCTCCACACCCTTTGATGACACCCTGCTATTGGCACGAACTGATTTCCAACTCAACAAAGAGCAAAATCTAAGCGTGCGCTACTCGCATCAAGGGAATGACGTCATCGAGCAATTGATTGTCGATCCCAACGTCGGTTTTGGAGGCCCACCTGCAGAGGACGCCAATCAAGTCGCATCGAACCGCATCAACTCGATTATCGCAAACCACACCTGGCTGCTTTCCGACCGGTCTCTCAATCAAATTCGGTTTCATTTCATCCGCTTCGAGAATGCTCTGGATCCGACCAGCACCGGCTCACCCAGCCTTCGATTCCCGAGCATTGTTGTGGGCCAAAATGCTTCGACACCTCAGGCTGTCAAGCAAGACCGTACTCAAATTGGTGACGAATACTCTTTCTCGGTATCCAATTGGCATGGGCGCCACGAAATTAAAATGGGAGCGGATCTGAATTTTCTGAGTGTGAACCTCCTGTTTGATCTGTTCAAAGCGGGAGCGTTTTTCTTCGACGCAGATGACCCAACGCTCGGACAGAATGTCCTACCTTCTTTAGCCATTCTGGGAGTTGGAAGCACGGTACTCAACAATTACAAATACCAGCAATACGGCTTCTTCATTCAGGATGATTGGCACCCCAACGAGAACCTGACAGTCAATCTCGGTGTTCGATATGACCTGGAAACGGGCCTGCTGAAGCATGATGAATTCCCGCATCCTCTTGCAGGACGCGGAATCTGGTTCATTGACGGCACAGAGCCAACGAACGACACGAATAATTTTGCGCCACGAATCGGCTTTGCCTGGGATCCAAAGAATGACGGCAAAACCGTCGTTCGGGGAGGCTACGGGATTTACTATGATGTGACCGTATCCGAGATTGCTACGGTCCCAATTGTATTTGACGGATTTCGCTATGCGTTCGTCTTCTTAGAAAATCCGGGCACAACGGATGTAGATTTACTGCGGAGTCAAATCGATCCCAATTCAATCGTTCCCAGCGGCAACATCACTCCACCCGGTCAAGTAGAACCGTACAGTCAGCAATTTAATCTTGGAGTCAGCCGGCAGTTTCCGGGAGAAGCCTCGATTAATGTTGATTATCTGCATATTCTGTCGCTCCACGAATGGGCAAGTCAGGAATTAAATCCTCCGGGCCCCGATGGAATTCGCCCTTTCCCTGACATAGGCTCGTTTGTTGATTTTGAATCGAGCGGACGTTCGACCTATGACGGCTTGCAAGTTAGTTTTGAAAAGCGCCTCACCAGGGACAGTCAGATGCTCGTCTCTTACACACTATCCAAACACACCAACCTTGCGGACGACATTTTTTCCGCCTTTAATCCTGCAAATTCTTTTGATTTTGAAGCTGAACGCAGTCCTTCTCTGCGGGATCAAAGGCACCGGTTTGTTCTCAGCGGATTGTGGCGGCTGCCTTACGATTTCCAGGTATCAGGAATTTTTACGGCAGCTTCGGCAAGGCCGTACAACGTGATCACCGGAACGGATGATAACGGGGATGGCTTTTCGCGGGACCGTCCTGCGGGCGTCGGAAGAAATTCGAAACGTGGTTCCAACTTCGTGAACCTGGATCTGCGAATCAGCAAACGGTTTGTGTGGGATCCCGTGAGCGTTGACTTCCTGGCAGATTTTTTCAACCTCACAAATCACGATAACTTTGATCCGGAATCGTTCAACGGCAACCTGTCCTCCGGAGAAAATTTCGGTAACCCTTCGGTGGCATTCAATCCAAGGCAGATCCAATTTGGAGCACGCGTAGAATTTTAAATCGAGGAGAAACGCTCGCTTCCCGTTTACAAAAAGGGGCGTCGCTCGGTCCAGACAGAAGAGACGGAAGAGTGGGAGTAAGACGAATAAACGGGTCCTCCAGGTTCCCATAAAAAGCACGCAACTTTTGTATAAAACTTGCCGATTTACTAGAATAGTGAGATGAATGTGACGGGACGAGTTTTCGTTCTGTCACTGGAGGTTTGATATGGATCGCATCTCTCAAAAACCACTTCCCATCCAACCGGATGTGGATTCCTTGGAGGTTATCGGCCAAAAAGTAGAGTCGCAAAATATTTCGTCATTAGGCTTCGATCAAACAGATCAGATCGAAACCTCCTCAAGTCCGCAGCAGGTTGCGTCGGACCAGATCCAACAAGAATTTCAGGATCAATTCAAGGCAATGGCATCCGACAAAGAGAAATTTCATGCGTTAATGAAGCAGGTGTACGGCGAAAACTACAATCCCGAAGCCGCTGAAAGCTTTCGGCAAAAGGCATTAAACGACGATTTCAGCTGGATGCCTCCCATTGAATTTCGCGATGAGCAGAGCATGCAGGGTGGAAACGGCGCGTATGACAGCGAAAGAGGCGTCGTTTATATCAATGAACGCTTTCTAAATCAACCGGAACTTGCCGCCAAAGTATACATGGAAGAAGTCGGCGCATATCTGGATACACAGCTGAAAAGCGGCGATACCCAGGGTGATGAAGGGGAGCTCTTTCGTAAACTGATGTCGGGTGAAAAATTGAGTGCGGCTCAGATTGCTGAGATCCGGGCCGATGACGACAAAGGAGTTGTTTACATTGACGGTAAAGCAACCGAAGTCGAATTTTCAATTTTCGACGATATCTGGGATGGAATTAAAGAGGTCGGCAATCGCGTGTGGGACGGCGTCACCGGCATAGCTGATGGTGTCGTGGAAACAGTCAGAGGCGCAGTGGGTAATATCTGGGAAGGGATCAGCACTTTTGGCGGTGGAATCGCGAAGATACTCTCAGGCGATTTTGCAGACGGCTTCAAAGACATGGGTAAGGGGTTGTTGAAAACCTTCATTCAAACACCGGTGGATGCGGTGTTGATGATGGGCGGAAGAGCCATCAGCGCAATTCAGACCCTCATCGGACTGGAGCCTGTCAGCCGAAAACTCACGGATAATGAAATCGCAGCTCTCCGGAAAGTGTATGGAGACAGCATTGACTACTCAAAGATTGAGATCAAGGAAGGGAACGCCGGCTTGCTTACCCTCGGGGGCCGTCCTTTCACTCACGGCAACACAATCTATTTTCCCGATAGTTCGCTCCCGATCACTGAAGATACTCTGGTTCACGAAGTAGGGCACGTTTGGCAAAACCAGAACGGCGGCACGGATTATATGAGTGAGGCTCTGTATGCGCAATGGTTCGGAGACGGCTACGACTGGCAAAAAGGCGTGGATGCCGGTTTGCCCTGGAAGGAGCTGAATCCCGAGCAACAAGCGGAGATCATACAGGAAGCGTTTGCGGCCGACTATTTTGAAACCGGAGATTTCATTGTAGGCGGCGTGGATTACTCGGATTACATGGATGAAGTAATGCGCCAGGTACGGGCCGGTCAAGGCGCGCCGTAAATGACTGTCGTAGTTTATAGGGGCGCGATTGATTGCGCCCTCCGGCGGGCACTACCCGCAATCTTTGCTCTATTCCTGGTTGCGTGTGAACCGGTTTTTCAGGTGATGCCTGCATCAGAGAATGAAAAGATTCCGCATCCAAAATTTAAAGTCGTTGATCCGGATCATCCGGACCAACCTGCGGGCTTTCACACAATCAAATTACTTGCGTCCGATGGGAAACTTCTGTGGCATTTGCGCGCCGATCCTTTCGGCAAGCAAAACATATCGGGATTCTCCTACGGAGCGCCCCTGCGTGGTTTTAAGGAAGTTGTAGCTCCTCAGCCTTTACAGCCCGGTGGCGCTTATACGCTTTTTGTCTTTGGAACGCCAACGGGATCTTTGCGCTTTACGGTAGATGCCGCAGGACGCATCCGGGCGTTATGAGCTGCTGATAGATTTCACCACGGAGGCAGGGAGAAAAAGGAGAATAGGCAGGATAGTCAGGATAAAGAACTTTGTTCAGGATTGTCTGGTGTAACAGAGAGGGATACTGGATTCGAGGACCTGATTTTCGTGTAACGGAATTGAATGGCCGAGAGCCTCGGCCCGGAGGCGCAACTCACGGAAGAGGTGGAAGCGGAACGGAGCCACCAGAGTGTAATCGGACGTTAATGCCAGACGCAGTTCGCTATCTTCGTCCGGATAGCTTCGCGTCATGATGTCCAGGCGCTCCTGATACCAGCGATCGCTGACTTCGCCGCGATCATGTTTACGCTGCAGAATCATGAGTTGCCGGGCGCGATCCACAATCTCCGGATGGTGGTTTACTCCGAAGACGCGCGGCATGATCCCCGCTTGATCCCGCATCCATTCGACCATTGTGAGAGCATCGCCATGCGTTCCACCTTCGCTCGGCGTTTCATATCCAATCGCGGTAAGGCCGTTCGGCAGCGATCCTTCAGGAATCAAATCGAAAAGACGATTGTCCACAATGCGGAATCTCTCGCCATCGCGCAGCGTGTCCGCAAAGCGCCTGAACCAGGGATGCTTCCTCGCCTCAGGCGTCAATATGTTTTCCAGAATGCCGGTGCTTTTGCCCCCTTTCTCAGGGCCGCGAAACCGGGGACTGGCAATCCCGGCCCAGCGGCACATGACTCCGAACGTATGGCACACGGCCAGCAGCACCGCGTCCTTGTGTTCAGCAATCGCATCGAGCAAAGACTTTGCGCTCCCAGGACGGGTTTTCCAGAATTCCCTGACTTCCCTCCGAAAGGCCGTCGTTTTGATGCGGATCGATATGCCCCGGCCCTCCGGTGCCCAGGTAGATTTTCAAGTGTTCATGCGGGTTCTGCGGCACCATACCGCTGCGCCGTACATCAAACGAAAGTGCCCGGAGTTTCAGGCCCGTCGATCGTAGAATTTCAAATGTGTCGCACGCGGCGTCCTGCACAAGATGAACCAGTGAATCGTGGCCGAGGTTCGGCCATCCGTGATTCATATCCAGCACAGCTACATCGATGATCCGTTCATCGGCGACCGGCAACTGTTCCGGTCTCTCAATCCGTTGATAGTCGAATATGCCGCATGGCACAGTGACTGGACAATCAGAGACACAAAATTGCGGACCGTGCAGAACCTTATGCTGACAGGCAATGGGCATAAATAAGGATGTTTCTACTTTACCTTAT
>CAZDDB010000208.1:0-7101 GCA_964504105.1 uncultured Acidobacteriota bacterium | reverse complement strand
TCCTGATTACCGCAATCGTATTCTTTTTCAAACAAGAACGGATCAGCAAAATTCAATTGGTTCAGGAGAGCTTCGCGTTGATGAGTCTCTGGTCCGTTCTTATGATTGTCATCGGGACGGTCACTTTTCCTTTTCCGCCCGTTGAGATCGATGATCCATTCTTCAAACTCAACCTTCCTCTCTTGCTCAACGGAGCATTCGGCAAGAATCTCGGCAGCCTTCTCCCGTCTTTTGGCACTGTCATCCTGTTCTTGACCATACTCCTGATGATCTTCCTGATTCTCATTGACGCGTCGGATTCACAGTCGCCGAACGCAAAATCGATTGTCAGATGGGGCGTTCGGCTCATGATCATAGCGGTTCTGTTCCTGGGCGGATCCTGGAGAGCGGCGCAAAGTCTCACCGCATTTGATTACTTTGCGCGCGGATCCGTGTACTTCTATCTTGGAAAATACGAGAATTCATTGATGGAGCTGCAAACAGGATTGACCCGCAGCCCGAATGAACATGAAAAAAGATTGATTCAACTTCGCGTTCTGCAAGTCTCACAAAAAATGCGGACAAGAATCCCATGAAAAATCTCCCTCTCATCCTTCCGCCTTCCGCCTTCATCCTTTAATTTCCACCCCAGCGGAGTTTGCTTTTCAAAATATCGAAGTAGCCTTTGAAGGGAGATTTGATCAGCTTCAAGTGATACGAGCTTCGGGCGATTTCAATCGATTCTCCTTCCTGAAGGGTGTGACCGACCTGACCATCCAGTGTCAGGCTCACATTTTCGGCGGGGGTGAGCACCTGAACGGTAACAGTAAAATGATCCGGGATCACCAGCGGCCGGTGATTCAGGCTGTGAGGACAGATAGGAGTCATGAGAATCGCTTCCATCGTAGGAAAGACAATGGGCCCACCTGCTGCAAGAGAGTATGCCGTGGAGCCGGTAGGTGTGGAGATGATCAGACCGTCGGCTTTAAATACCGCGAGAAAATTTTGATCTACGCGGGTTTCGATTTCCAGCAGCCGGGCCATTCCGGTCTTCGAAATCACTGCATCGTTGATGACGTAGCCCTCAAAATGGACCTGCTCTCCTTCACGTGCCCGGGCGTGTAAGAGCGGCCGTGTTTCCAGAGTTACATCACCTGTTTCGATTTTTTCAAGAACGGGAAACAGCTCCTCGACTGCGATCTCGGTCAGAAAACCAAGACGGCCAAGATTCACTCCCAGGATCGGGACCTCGCGTGCAAGGCTCAGCTTTCCTGCGGCAAGAAAAGTACCGTCACCGCCGAGCACCATGATCAGATCACTCAACGCTTCAAAGCGGTCCTGCCGAACCTGCGAGGAAGCAGGCACACCGCCCGTGCCTTCCAAAAAAATGAGACGGCTTCCGCGCTCTTCCATCCAAAAGCTGATCCGGCGGACCAGATCTTCGATCCCCGGATACGACTTCTTGGGAACAACACCGATCGTGCGATAGGGAAAACTCATTCTAATCCTCGTCTTTCCTTAGTGTACTCGAAAAAGATTTTACAACAGAGAGCGCGAAAAACGTGGAGGGACCTGCAAAGCACGTTGCATAGTATGATTAGGACTTGGAGTTTTTAACCATGACAACAAATGAAGACAATTCTCAACAGCAACAACCGTCACCGATTCTCTTTTTTACAACGATCAATGCGTTTCACAGCAGTGAAGTATTGAAGGCAGCCATTGAGCTGGCGGTCTTCACCGCAATTGATGAGGGCGCCACGACAGCACAGGAGATCGCGCGCCAATGTGAGACATCAGAACGCGGGATGCGTACCCTTTGCGATTTTCTTGTGACGATCGGATTCCTGATCAAGACAGAAGGCCGTTATTCACTGACTCGCGACTCCACTGTCTTTTTGAGTAAACGATCCCCCGCATATATTGGCGGCGCGATGACATTTCTTTTCAATCCGATGATGATCGAAGCGTTTCGCAACGTAGCAGCAGCAGTGCGCAAGGGGGGCACGGCATTGGCCGGCGCAGGAGCAATCGAACCGGAAAACCTGGTCTGGGTAGAGTTTGCCCGCGCTATGGCTCCCCTGATGACGATGCCGGCTGAATTGATTGCAAAGCTGCTGAATGCGGACGCGGCGCCCCAATGGAAAGTGCTGGACATCGCGGCCGGACATGGAATGTTCGGGATCACAATCGCCAGACACAACCCGAACGCACAAATCGTCGCACTGGATTGGCCCAATGTGCTGTCGGTGGCCCGCGAGAACGCGGAACGCGCGGGAGTCGCCGGCAGAATCAGTCCTCTTCCCGGCAGCGCATTTGAAGTTGATTTCGGCAGCGATTATGATCTCGTACTGCTGACAAACTTCCTTCACCATTTTGATTCACAAACGTGCGAAAAGCTGCTTCGCAAGGTTCATAGCGCATTAAAGCCCGGCGGACGCGCCGTCACGTTTGATTTCGTTCCAAATGAAGACCGCGTGTCACCGCCTCAAGCCGCCACTTTCAGCATGATCATGCTGGTTACGACTCCGACGGGAGACGCATATCCATTTTCTGAATTCGAGCGGATGTTTCGAAACGCGGGCTTCGTTTCCAGCGAGCTGCATCCATTGCCCCCATCTTTCGAGAATGTGGTGATATCCAGAAAGTAAACTTCAAGCGACTATTTCCTGGACCCGGCCCATATATTCCTGCTCACTCCAACCATCGCACTTTTTTAGGTGCGCGAGAAATTCGCGATTCCCGCTGCCGCCCAGAATCGGTGAATCAATCAAGCCGTGCACATTCCAACCTTCCAGACGTTGATAAAACTCGGTGAGAACGCGCCGGTGTGTTTGAGGATCACGGATGACACCACCGGCCGGGACGTCGCGGGGCCCGGCCTCAAACTGCGGTTTGATCAAGACAATCGCCTCACCGGTAATCGTGAACAGCGCAGGCAGTATCTTTGTAACACTGATAAAAGAGACATCCATGACGGCCAGATCGATGGTTTCCGGAAAGAGACTGCGATCCAGATTGCGCGCATTCATCCGGTCGATCACGGTTACTCCAGGATCCTGACGCAGTTTCCAGGCGAGCTGTCCGTAACCGACATCGACCGCAAAAACGTGTCGCGCGCCGCGTTGCAGGACACAATCCGTGAATCCGCCAGTCGACGCTCCCACGTCCAGAATTACTTTGCCGGAGACATCCACGCGGAAGGAATCAAGCGCTTTCTCCAGCTTGGCGCCGCCGCGGCCGACATATTTGAGCGATTCGAGCAGATGAATGTCTTCATCCGAATCCACGCGCTGTCCGGGCTTTTGAGCGAATTTTTCACCGATCTTCACCTTGCCTGCAAGAATCAGGCGTTGCGCCGATTCCCGTGATTCCACAAGAGCGCGTTCTACAAGCAGTTGATCGATCCGGACCTTGCGAGATTTTTTCTTCACATCATTTTTCGCGCTGCAAAATGTGCCCGGCGAGTTGTGTGAGATAAGACGAGCGGTCGTATTCGGCAACGGATTGCACAGCGGTGTTGATCAGATCAGACGCCAGACGCTTGCTTTCTTCCAGCCCCAGCAAAGAAGGATAAGTAGCTTTCTTGCTGGATTGGTCTTTGCCTGCAGTCTTTCCAAGAATCTCCGTTTTGCCTTCCACATCGAGAATGTCATCTACGATTTGAAATGCCAGCCCGATCAGCTGTCCGTACTGCGACAGAGCGCGTTCCGCCTGTTCACCCGAATGGAGCAGAACGGCCGGCCCGACGGCGGCAAATCCGATCAGCGCTGCCGTCTTCATGCCGTGCAATTTTTCCAGATCGACGCGGTCGAGTGTCTTTGCCTCACTGGAGATGTCCATCACCTGCCCCCCGATCATCCCCCGCGTCCCGCCCGCGGATGTCAGCATCTCGATCAGCCTGCACCGCACGGAAGCTTCGTAGGGAGCCCTGGAGAGCGTTTCAAATCCGGTGGTGAGAAGGGCATCCCCGGCAAGGATTGCCATCGCCTCGCCAAACACCCGGTGATTGGTTGGCTTTCCGCGACGGAAATCATCGTTATCCATACTGGGGAGATCATCATGAATCAACGAGTAGGTGTGCACCATCTCAATCGCCGCAGCCAGCGGCAGTGCGATCTCCGCATCCTCTCCGAGACTTTCTGCAACCGCCAGTGAAAGAATCGGACGAAGTCGCTTTCCCCCGGCAAAAAGGCTGTACCGCATTGCCCGGTGGATCGGCTCGGGCGGCGCGGCTTCCGCAGGAATCAGACGATCGAGATACTCGTTGATGAGTATCACGTAATGCTCAAATCTCTCCGGCAACACTATTTCCTTTGCCTTGTGTCTTCGTAGTAGAAGGCATGTTTGCGGTTTGTAACGCCAGCGTCTCGCTGGCAGATCTCGAGCAGGAATCTCTGTTTTGGCCGGCGGGACGCCGGCGGTACAGACCGTTTCCCGCCATTCTCCATCTTCAATCTTCTATCCTCGCCCTTTGGTTGCAGCTTTGCCGCGTCGTGTCTTCATGGTTAATTCTTCTCTTCAAAGGGCACGGCCTTGTATTCACCTGCCGCGTCGCGCACCAGCAGATCAATCTTCTTTTCCGCTTCTTCCAGTTTCTGAGAACAGAAACGGGAGAGCTTTACGCCGCGCTCAAATAGAACGAGCGCTTCTTCCAGCTTAGCTTCCCCTGTCTCTAATTGCTTCACAATTCCTTCTAATTCTTTCAAAGCGCTTTCAAAGGAGACGGGGTCCTGGACGCTGGGTTCACTCATGTTCCACCTCTCTTACTTCGCATTTGAGTTTTCCGTGATGCAGCCGCACACGGATTTGCTGTCCGGCAACCGCCTGAGCACTGTCTTTTAAAATGCTTCCTTCCGGAGTCGAGGCGATACTGTATCCTCGCTCCAGCACGGCCAGGGGACTGAGCGAATCCAGCTTCCCTGCAAGCCGGGCAAGGTCCCTGTGACCGGCACTCGTTCTGGAATCAAGATTGCCTTTCACTTTTCCGAGCAGAAGGTTGATCCGGGAGCGCTTGACTTCAATCAGATGGCGCAATTGTCCGGCGTTGAGTTTTTGTTGCGCCTGAAAGAGCTTCCGGTTCTGGATTTGATGATCCTTTCGAAGACCTTGCAGCAAACGCGATTCCAGATCGTCGACTTTTTGCTGGAAGGCATGGATCTTTTGGGGAAGGCCGGTGAAAGCGCGATTCTGCGCAAGCATGTGCACGCTCTGCCTGAGGTTGAGAGCGCGGGCTCGCATGGAGCTCAGCATCCGGCTGGAGCAGTTCGACAGCTTCACGACAAACTCGCTCTTCTTGCCGATGACCAGCTCGGCCGCGGCGGAAGGAGTCGGAGCGCGCAGATCGGCAACAAAATCGGCGATCGTTGTATCTGTTTCATGGCCGACAGCGGAAATTACCGGAATGCGCGAGGCCGCGATCGCCCGCGCAACAGACTCCTCATTGAACGGCCACAGATCTTCCAGTGAACCCCCTCCCCGCGCTACGATCAATACATCGATGTCTTGAAAACGGTTCAGCGCCCGAAGCCCCTCAACAATTGTTGGGGCCGCATCTTCCCCCTGCACCTTTGCCGGAAAAATCAAAAGGTGCAGATTCAAATAACGGCGGCTTAGAATATTCAGAATATCGCGGATTACAGCGCCGGTAGGAGACGTCACAATCCCGATTTTTTTTGGGAGCATCGGAATCGGCCTCTTGCGTTTGGGATCAAAAAGTCCTTCTTTTTGCAGCTTTTCCTTGAGCTGCTCAAACGCCGCGTACAGTTCTCCCTTCCCGTGCGGAATCATTTGCACAATATCGATCTGGTACTGTCCGTTCGGCTCATACAATGTGATCCGCCCCTGCGCAATCACTTTCATTCCGTCTTTCGGACGCCATTTCATGAAGCGATGAGAGGACTTCCACATCACGGCCTTGATCTGAGAACGGTCATCTTTCAATGAAAAATAAAAATGACCGGAGGTATGGTGGTTGAAATTCGAAATCTCCCCTTCCAACCAGACCGAAGAGTATGTGCTTTCCAATAAGAACTTGAATTCGGAGTTAAGCTCGGAAACTGTGTAGATCCTGTGATCCGGTTCCTTTTTTTCCGGTTGTGTGGCCGGTTGCTCTGCGGGGGATCCGGGCCCAAACAGCGAACGCTGCTGCATCAGTCCTCCTCTTCCCCTTTCTGAGTGATGCGCCGGACAGATATCGCGCGCCCCGTTTGCGAATCCACGTCCACAAGCATCGCCTGAAGGATCGGGTTTTCTTTGGCGGGCGTAAACCGGGTTGGCATCTGGTCCAGAAATCTCTGAATGATCTGCTCGCGCTCCAGACCGATCACCGAATCGTACGGACCGGTCATACCAACATCTGTTACGTATGCGGTACCACCCGGCAACACGCGCTGGTCTGCAGTGGGCACATGCGTATGGGTGCCGAAAACGCACGACACTTTTCCATCCAGAAACCACCCCATCGCCTGTTTTTCAGACGTGGCTTCCGCATGCATGTCCACAAGAATCAGAGGCGTTTCCTTTCGAATCTTCTCCACGATTTGCATTCCAATATGAAATGGATCTTCGGAAGGCCCCATAAAGATTCTTCCCTGCAAATTGAGGACTCCGACTTTGAGTCCGCTTCTGCTAAGAGCGATTGTATATCCTTTTCCGGGAGCAATGGAGGGAAAGTTTGCCGGACGAAGCAACCGGCTGTCCCCGCGGAGATACTCCAAAATCTCTTTCTTGTCCCAGATGTGATTCCCGGAAGTCAGGACATCCACTCCCATCCGGAGCAGATCATCGGCAAGTTCCGGAGTTACCCCGAATCCATGCGCCACGTTTTCCGCATTGGCAACAATAAAATCGAGATCATACTGCTGGATAAAGGCGGGCAAATAACTTTCAAGCAACTGTCTTCCCGGTTTCCCGATAATGTCGCCAATCAACAATACATTCATAGGTGATTTTCAGATAGACGTAATGTGGTAGGGGCGACCCTTGTAGTCGCCCGCAATGAAGTTACGATTTCATGCGGGCAGGCACAAGGCCTGCCCCTACCACACTTTTGGAAGGGAGAAAAACTCCCCCGCACCGCCGATACGGGCGGATTTTTGAACCTGCAATTGCAGGTGGGTG
>CAZDDB010000207.1:311-5311 GCA_964504105.1 uncultured Acidobacteriota bacterium | reverse complement strand
CATGAGGAAATGAATTCATCGCAGAGACGCCGAGAACGCAGAGAAAGGATGTAAGATAAGAATTCACAACGGGAAGTTCTGAGGAGAAAACAAGAATTAACTAACACAGATTGTTGCCGCAGAAATGCGGGCGTATCAGAGCGTCGCCAGAATAACCTCTGCGCACTCCGCGCCTCTGCGGTGAATCCTTAAAGAATTATGAAAATTGCGGCTATTGATATCGGAACCAACTCGATCCACATGGTCATTGTGCGTGTGGAAGAACACCGCATTTTTGAAATCATTGACCGTGAGAAAGAGATGGTATTTCTGGGTAAGGGAAGTTTGTTGCGGGGACGGCTGACTCAAGAAAACATAGATCGGGGTCTGGCAGCGCTGAAAACGCTGAAAGGGATTGCCGACTCGCACCGTGTCGATAAGATCATTGCTACGGCAACGAGCGCTGTTCGCGAGGCTTCCAACGGCCGGGAGTTCATCGCTCTTGTGAAGAGGGAAACCGGGATTCAAGTGCAGATCCTTTCGGGAAAGGAAGAAGCAAGGACCATCACACTGGCGGTGCGTGACGTGATCGATCTGAAAGACCGGCGGGCGCTGATTTGCGACATCGGCGGCGGGAGCATGGAACTGATCGTTGCCGATGCTCGCCACATCTACTTTGCTGAAAGCATCAAGGCCGGCGTAATTCGTCTGACCGAACGGTTCATGAAACACGATCCCCCCAGTTCCAAGGACATCAAGAAACTGCAGCGCTGGCTGAAAGTCCGGCTGGAACGAATGAGCCGTAAGATCCAGAACCTGAATCCGGAAATTGCGATCGGCACTTCCGGCACCATCCTGGCGTTCGGACAAATCATTCTGGCAAACCGCAAGAATGACAAACAGGACAAAGAGCGAATTTCTATTACAGAATTAGAAGAAGTCAATGAACAACTGCAGGAAATGTCGCTGGAGGAGCGTCTGAAGTTCCCCGGTCTGGATAAGAAACGCGCCGAGCAGATTGTGTCGGGCGGCGCCTTGATCGAATTGATGATGGAGACCTGCAGGGTCAACGAATTGATGGTATGTGATCGGGCGTTGCGCGAAGGGTTGATCGCAAATTACCTGATCCGCCAGACCCCTTCCGTACCGGCAAAGATACAGGCGCGCGAACTGCGAAGCAAGAGCGTTCTCAACTTACTGAACCGCTGGGAAATCGACCGCAAACATGCAGAGCACACTTCGCGGATCGCGTTACAATTGTTCGATGCACTGGAAGCCATTCATGAGTATGGCGCGCGGGAACGGGAGCTGCTGGAGTATGCGGTTCTGCTGCACGATATCGGTCGCGTGATTTCATATCCCGAACATCATCTCCACGGATGGTACATCGTGAAGAACTCCAACTTGATCGGATTTGAAGCGCCCGAGATCGACATCCTGGCTGCAGTCATCGCATATCACAGAAGGAAAAAACCGAAGAAGAAGGATCTATTTATCCATCATTTGAACCGGCGTGATCGCCGTCTGGTACGTTTTCTGAGCGGAATTCTGCGGATTGCCGATGCTCTCGATCGACAGCACGATCAGCAAATCGCACGGATCGAAGCAGCCGGCCAGGGGAAAGGTCACCTGGCAATCATCTTGTTTTCCCGCGAACCCGGCATTATTCCGTTGCGCGCCGCCGCCCAAAAATCCGGGTTGCTGCAGAAGATCCTCAACCTAAAACAACTCGATTTTCGTGTGGAAAAGGAATCGGCAGCCGCGAGCGTCCAACGCAGGTTAGCATAGACATGCCTGAACAAACAGCACCTCTGCTGGTTGCCGCCATTGATGTCGGATCCAGCTCCATCCGGATGGACATTTCTGAGATCCATCCCGACGGTTCATTCCGGACCGTGGAAGGTCTCAGCAAAGGGATCTCGCTTGGCAAGGACGCTTTCACGAGCGGTCAGTTGTGCGAAGAAACCATCCAGAGCGCCTGTCAGGCCCTGATCGATTTTCAGAACATGATGAAAACTTACGGTGTGGCTAAGTACCGCGCCGTGGCCACCAGTGCCGTCCGCGAAGCACGCAACTCAGATACTTTCCTAGACCGGGCTTATCTGCGCTCCGGAATTGAAATAGAAGTGATTGATGGTTCTGAAGAAAACCGGCTCATGTACCTCGCGATCCACGATGCCGTTCGCGGTGTTCTGGATCTTCAAACCCAGGATGCGTTGATTGTGGAAATCGGCGGCGGCAGCACAGACATCTCCTTTTTGAAAGCGGGAGAGCTCGTTCACTCCGGCACCTTCGCGCTGGGCGCCGTCCGCCTGCGTCAATCGTTGTTGGGAGTAAAAGGGGACCTCAAACACCGGATCCGGATCCTGGATCGACAGATCAAGAACGCAATGGACGGCGTAGCGAACAACATTCCCTTTGACCAGGTCCAAGAAATCATCGCGCTGGGAGGAGACATCCGGTTCGCTGCGAGACAGATCCTGCAAGCAGCAGATGACGGGAAACAATACAAGATCATCAGCAAAAAGGATTTCACAAAGTTTTGCACTGAAATCGTAAAGTACGATACGGACGAATTGGTACGGCGGTACAGCATCACCTATCCACAGGCGGAAACTCTGGTCCCCGCGCTTCTGGGATATCGCAATCTTGTTGAACGAAGCAAGGCGGAACGGATTCATGTGCTCAGTGCATCGATCCGCGCTGGAATCCTGCTCGACATGGTGCGCCGCGAGTTCGGCAAAGGCCTCGAATCCTTCGAACGCCAGATTGCCGCCTCTGCACGCGCGCTCGCGCGAAAATATCACTCCAACGAAAACCATATCGAACAGGTACGAATGTTGACGCTTTCCCTTTTTGATCAGATGCAGAACCAGCACGGCCTGGACCGCAGGGATCGCCTCTTCCTGGAAGTAGCGGCCTTGCTTCATGATGTGGGAACCTTCATCAGCGACCGGGCCCACCACAAACACACGTACTACATTGTTTCCTCTTCGGAACTTTTTGGTCTTTCCCAGCGCGAGTTGAACATCATCGCAAACATTGCACGGTATCACCGAAAATCCCCTCCCACTTCTTCGCACATCCCGTACACTACATTGGACCGCGATTCGAGAGTTACGGTCAGCAAGCTGGCGGCAATCTTGCGAATTGCCGATGCGCTGGACGTCGACTACAGCAAGAAAGTCAGGAAAGTAAAATTCACACAGGATGAGGACACCGGACGTTTCATTCTGGAAGCGGAGGCCGACGGTGATCTGACAATCGAAACACTTTCAATGGAACGAAAGGCCGATCTATTTCAGGCGATCTATGGCAGACCGATCCTCCTGCGTCAGGTAGACAAGATTGATTGAGGTTTAACCGCAAAGACCGCGAAGACCGCAAAATGGAAAGAATAATTACCTTTGCGCACTTTGCGGTCTTTGCGGTTAAAATCGGAATCTCATGAAAGAAAAAAGCGAGAATGCGGAATTGTTTCTCAACCGCGAGTTGAGCTGGTGCGAATTTAACCATCGTGTTCTGGAAGAAGCGATGGACGCGTCGAATCCTCTTCTCGAACGCTTTCGCTTCGCCGCGATTGTCGCTTCCAATCTGGACGAGTTCTTCATGGTGAGGATCGCATCCCTCAAGCAAGCGATTGCCGATGGCAACGAAGTTCAGTGTCCCACGGGAAAGTCACCCTCAGAGATCCTGTCTGCCGTATCCGCAAGGGTGCATCAAATGACTTCCCAGTTGTACGACGAAATCGATCAGCAATTGCGGCCGCAAGCAGCGGAACATGGAATCGTTTTTCGAATCATGAGCTCCCTTTCCGAAGACCAGATGGCTTTGCTGGAAGCACGGTTTGCTGATGAGATTTTCCCTGTCCTGACTCCGATGGCGGTCGATCCCAGCCATCCGTTTCCTGTGCTTTTGAACCTCAGCCTCAATCTGGGTGTGATCCTGGAACCTGCAGCGGAGACCGAAGAGAACCGGCTGGCGCTGGTGCCGATTCCTTCTGTGCTACCGCGGCTCTGGCGCCTTCCCGGGGACGGGACTGAATTTGTTTTGCTGGAAGAAATCGTGCGTCATTTTCTGCCGGGCCTTTTTGCCGGACAAAAGATTTTGGAAACGGGTATTTTCCGCGTAACGCGCGATGCGGAATTAGAACTGGATGATGAAGGCCCGGCCGATTTACTGCATGTTCTGGAAGACGAATTGCGAAAGCGCCGTACCAATCCGTACGTAAGCTTCGAAGTGGAGAAGTCTGCCGGCAAAGAATTCCTGAAAACATTTCTGGATCAGCTCGGGGTTCGGAGCGACGATGTATACCCGGTCCCTTCGTTTATTGATTTACGCTTTTTTATGACGCTGGCCGATCTACCTGATTTTGACCGTTTAAGGAACAAGCCGTTTCCGCCGCAAATCGCGGTGGAGCTGGAGAAACCGGAGGATATCTGGTCCGTGATCCGGGAACGGGACATTGTGCTGCATCATCCCTACGAATCCTTTGAGCCGGTTGTCCGGCTGGTAGCCGAAGCAGCCAAAGATCCGGACGTGCTTGCGATCAAGCAAACACTGTACCGGACGAGCGGTGATTCGCCGATCATCGCGGCGCTGGCACGCGCCGCGGATGCGGGAAAGCAGGTAACTGTTTTGGTTGAATTAATGGCGCGTTTCGATGAGGGACGCAATATCGAGTGGGCCAAGAAGCTGGAAGAAGCCGGCGCGCACGTGATCTACGGACTCATGGGTTTGAAAACCCATGCCAAGATCTTGCTGATTGTACGCAGAGAAAAGGCAGGGATCCGGCGCTACGTCCATCTGGGGACAGGCAACTACAACGATCGCACGGCTCGACTGTACACCGACATCGGGTTGATGACATGTGACGAAGACATCGGCACCGATGCTTCCGGTTTCTTCAATACGATTACAGGTTACAGCGATCCGCCGGAGTTTAAGAAACTCACCATGGCCCCTCTTGGTTTGCGCGAGCGCTTCCTGCACCTGATTCACAGAGAAACGTTGCGGGCGCG
>CAZDDB010000207.1:0-301 GCA_964504105.1 uncultured Acidobacteriota bacterium | reverse complement strand
GGCCAGCCTGCCGTGATTCATGCAAAGATCAATTCGCTCGTGGATCCCGAAATCATCCAGAACCTCTATGAAGCATCCGGAGCCGGCGTACTGATCAAACTCGTCGTGCGCGGAATCTGTTGTTTGCGTCCCGGAATCAAAGGAGTCAGCGAAACGATCCAGGTAACCAGTATCGTCGACCGTTTTCTGGAACACAGCCGGCTCTTTTATTTTTCAAACGGCGGTGACGAGGAATACTACTGCGCCAGCCCCGATTGGATGCCGCGAAATCTCGACCGCAGAGTGGAATTGCTTTTCCCCG
>CAZDDB010000206.1:0-7190 GCA_964504105.1 uncultured Acidobacteriota bacterium | reverse complement strand
TTGATCGGATACTTGATGTCCGCCTGCTGGTCCAGCGACTCCTTTTTCATCTGTTTGTTGAGCGGTCCCATGGACCATCCTTCGCCAAATATTTCCACCGTAACTCCCTGGCGGATGTCGCTTTCCGAATATCCATCCGCAATCAGCGAATCTGTAGCCCAACTCAGCATATTGATAAATCCGGGCGCTACGGCCATTCCCGATGCGTCTACTTCTGTTTTGGCAGTTGCTTCCGATAGATCGCCGACAGCGGCAATCATGTCACCTTCAATGGCAATATCCCCCTGGAACGGATCTGCGCCGCTCCCGTCATAGATGTTTCCGTTGCGGATGATCACATCGTATTTACTGCTTTGCACAGGCACTCCCTTCTTTGGTGAACAGCTCAAAACGAAAATCGAAATTGCACACAGAATGGCCCAGCGGTACATGTCTCCTCCACAACTGAAATGATAGATAATATCACCGAGCATGAGTTGATTTCGGGAAAGTGGAGCATGCGTAATTTCGGTAAAGAGAGTCTTACTGGCTTCGTGACAGCCAGAGAACTGGCCACTGCTCTAGGTCTGAATGAACAGAGCGTGTATCGTTTCGCGCGGGCGGGAATTATTCCATCTATCCGGATTGGACGGAAGATCCTTCGTTTTGATGCGGAGCAGGTGTGCAAAGCGCTCGCGGGAAGGAAGCAAATCTACGATCTTCTTCTGGTTCATACGGCATTGGATAATGACATTGAAACTCTGTATACATTCAATGACCGTCCGATCAAGCGGTTCAAGCTGCCCCTGAAAATTATCAATCCTGCACGATCCTGAGTACGTGCCGGGAGACAGATTTTGTAGGTCTTGCGTCCTTGCGCCGGTTGTAGGGTTATTCATGATCCGGATCGCGGCGCGGGGCCGTGGACCATCTGATACAGAAGATCGGGACATACGTCTGCGCCATTCGGCCAGAAGATCCCTCCCGATTCGTCAATCGCTACATGATTGAAATAGGCATCCTCTGAGAGTGGAACAAAAACCGGGCCGTGAATCAGGTCAGATATGTCACAGATTCCACTGGTGCCGTCATTAAAAAAAAGTTTCAATCGGTTCCCTTCCCTTGGAACTACCTTCGTCACTTTTACCATCATTTCTCACTCCAGCGGCGGAACCTGAATCAAATCGCCCTCCATTTTGGCAATCTCCCAGTTTTTCAAAAGCAGCGTTTGATTCAGCACTCGAAAATACATGTAGATCGCGATCCCCAGGAAATAGCAAATTCTCGACATATGAAGTTTCCGAATCTCTAAGTTTAACCACGAAAGTTGGATAGTTCAAATTCCAGATTATCCTGCTCAGGGGGTGCCTTTTCCGAGCAGCAGCGTAGAAACGGTCCTGGTCAGGATGTAGAGATCCAGCCAGAGACTTTGCTCTGAAATGTATTGGAGATCGTATTTCAGGACCTCATCCATGGAGTTGCTGCCGCGACAGTGGACCTGTTGCAGGCCGGTGATCCCGGGCGGAATGGCAAGACGTAGCTTATGTTGGGCGGAATAGTTACGTACTAATTCAGTAGTAGCCGGGCGCGGTCCAACCAGGCTCATGGTGCCTTCAAAGACATTCCAGAGTTGAGGCAGCTCATCGAGACCGGTTCTCCTGAGAAATCTGGCAAACCCGTTTTCGACACGCGGGTCATCTTTCCATTTGAACAGCGTCTGCTTTTCTGAGGCAATCAAGGGCGAAACTTCCTTATCTGAGTCCGGCTTCATGGTTCGGAACTTGTACAGCTTGAAGGGACTGCCGTTTTGTCCGACCCGTTCCTGGCGATAAAACACAGGTTTTCCGTAGCTGAAGCGGATCAGCAAAGTAATGAGGAGGATCAATGGGGACGAAAGAATCAAGATGATGGATGAGATCCCCACATCCATGATTCGTTTGGTTACCGAGCTCCAATCCGAGAGGATCTTCCTGTTCAAGGGAAGCACGGGAAAGGATCCCACGTGCTCGCGGAATGGAAGCGTACGAAGAAACGCATAGTAGGTTGGGATGAAATCCACCCGGACATGTTTCGTGATTTCGATCAGAATGTCGGCGATCTCGCTGAACGTAAAATCACCCACCAGGATGACACGGTCGAATTCTTCGGTTTCAATCGCTTCCCGGTGCTGGTATAAACGACTGCAAACGATTCGATATCCTTCCTTCGGATCGTTTGAAATATCGTGCGCGAATCGCGTTAGTAATTCGTTATCTTTGCCGATCAGCAGCAGGCATTCCACATCGATCCCTTTGCTCCAGCGACGACTCTGCAATGCGGAGAAGAATTTTCGAAACAACAAACAGAACAGAATATTGAGGAGGAACGACAATCCGATCGTCGTTCGGGAAAGTTCCTGACTGTGAACTAAGAATGTCGCGACGATACACATGATGTAGAAGAATGCGATCGAACGCAGCACGTTCTGTATCTCGTACTGAGTCAGCCTTCCGTGGCGTTCCTGGTAATTTCCCATCGTGTACATCACGAAGAGGTAAAGCGGAGAGACAAGAAGGACCGATCCAAGATAGAAAGAAAAGGGTTGAACCTCCAGGATTGGGATTAGTCCGCTCAAAAATCGCACGTAGTAGGCAAGACAGATAGCGATCAATAGAGCCAAAAGATCGGCAATTCCGCAGAGAAGCCCCGTCCTGCGCATCGTCTTAATTATAACGCTGCTTGCTCGTAAATCGCTTGAAGTCGCCTGATCTGCCCCGGCAAATCAAACAACTCTTTTGATAGCGAGTCGAGCGGCGCCCCGGTAAATGGAGCCGTCAGAAACTCCTGAATCGCGCCGGCAAGCGCGGTGGTGTCATTCCAGGGTACAAGCCGGCAGTATGCAGGATTCTTCAGCAAATCGACGATTCCCTGAACGGCAGTGGCGATGATGGGCTTTTGCATTGCCAGCGCTTCGATCACAGTATAGGGACAGCCTTCGTTTCGAGATGCAAGGACAAAACAGTCCGAAGCAGCAAGGATTGCGAATACATCTCTGCGATAACCCAGGAAACGAACCCGGTCCGTAAGTCCCAATTTCGCAGTCAGCGCAGCCAGCTTTGAAGCGTCTTCTCCCTCACCCACAATCCACAGCTCAACATCTTTTCTTTCCAGTGTGGAAAATGCGCGGATCAGTATTTCCTGTCCTTTGTAGGCAACGAGTCTGCCGATTGTAGTAAAAACGATCCTGTTCGCCGGCGTTCCGATCTGGTAGCGAATCTCTGAGCGAATGTCCGATGGCAGAGGGGAAGGAAGTGTGATTGCATTGGGAACCAGATGAATCCGTTCGGGAGTTGCGAGTCCGTTTCCAATTGCCGTTTCCTGCTCTTTCTCCGAATTCACGATGAAGGCTGTTGTCCATGGCGCCGCTCGGCGCTCCAATGCCAGATACAATTTCGCCTTCAAACGCGTGGTCCGTTGAAATGGAAATACGTGAGGCGAATAGAAGCACGGTATGTGAAGATTCTTACAAATTGCTCTTGCCAGGAATCCTGCTTTTGCAGAATGAGCATGAACCACATCGAAATTCCGCAACTCTCTACGAAGCTTTCCCCAGCTCTGGAGATCCGAATAAGGCGAAAGTTCGCGGACCATAGGAACGGTGAGGAACGGAATTCCTGCTTCCGCCAGCTCTTCCACCGGATCTCCTTCCGATTCGTAACCAGGGCGCTTTGCCAAAATTACAGTTACGGCAAAACGTTTGGAATCGAGATTTCGGGCAATATTCAGGACATGTTTCCGGATTCCTCCCGCTGAACCTTCATTGACCAGGGCGATTCTAATTCGTTCTTGCATGATTCAGAACAAGCTCAGCCGGATGTGATCTCTTCGTACAGGCTCACGTGTTTCGCAAGCGTGTCTTGGAAATCGAAGAGTCTCGCCCGGTTTGAGCCACTCTCTCCCAACCGGTTCCGCAAACCGGGATCCCGCGCCATTTGGAGAATTGCATCTCTCAGCGCATCCACACTTGCAGGGGGGACAAGCAGCGCGCACTCAGCAACTGCGTATTCTGTGACTCCGCCAACCCCGGATGTAATTACAGGAATTTTCAGGCTCATCGCTTCAAGCAACGCTAAGCCCGCTCCTTCCCAAAGGGAGGGAAGCACCAGGACGTCCATATCTTTATAAATCTCTTCTTGATCCAGCACAGTCCCACGAAATTCTACAGAATCCTCAATGTTCAGCTTCTTGCTCAGTTCTTTCAGCTCCTCTTCGAGCTCGCCGCTACCGAAAATCGACAGGCGAATCATCGGATAAATATCTATCGCAGCTTTCCACGCTTGAAGCAGAAACGAATGCCCCTTTTGTTTTGAAAGCCTTGCCACAACACCAAATCGGATGAGTTCCGCTGTATGCGGATCTCGATTCACATTGATTGGCACTATTCCAAGCGGAATCACGTCGATGTTTGAACGTTTCATGGCTGCGACCTCAACAAGGAAGTTCCGCACGGCATTGGACACTGCAATGACTCTTCGGGAACGCTTTGCTGTGAGTCCGGCGATCCATCTGAAAAAGAAATTCTTCAGGTACTGATCCTCATTGTGTTTTGTGCAAACAAAGGGAATCCCAAGTGATGCGGCAGCCCACCCGCCGTAAATATCGGCTTTGAATAGATGTGTGTGCACGATTTGGGGATGTTCGTTCTGAAGCCAATCACGGATCCTGAAAAAAACTGCAAGATCCAGCCCGCCATGCATACCAAGCTCTCGAACTGGTATCTCTTTGGAGCGGAAATGGTCCACAAGTTCACCTCCTGATTTCATGCTGCCCACAACAACATGAAACCCGTGTTGCTTTAACCCTGCGCACAGGGTTAGCAACTGCCGCTCTGCACCTCCATAGGAAAGCGAGGTGACCACCTGCGCTATCTTCATGTGTTCCATGATCATCGGATTATGCTTTTTGAGCAAGTGTTGATCGTACTATTCGTTTACGGCTTCGGTTTCGAAAAACGAAGTCAGAAGATTGCCGACGACTCTATGTCCTTCGTTATTCAAGTGAACATCGTTTCTGTCATAGAGCTCTTTATGCTCCCGGCTCCAGGCAGAGCGGAGTTCTGGAAGCAGATCCAGATATGGGACAGTATTCATATTTGCGAACTGTTTCAAGTACTCTTGTGGAAGCCGGTAGTCCCATCCATCACCAACGAGTGAAGGTGAATACACTTGCTCTTGAAATGGAATCGCCGCAAGCATCAGCCGGATCCCGTTCGTTTCGCAAATTTCTCTGATTTCTTCCAGAGTCCGCAAGGTCAGGTGAATTGCATTCCTGGCATTCTCGGTGTATGGCGGGTGACTGAAGAAGGAATCGTCTGTTGATGAGCCGAGCGTGTAGCTGTAGATGGCCCGGTCCCTTATGGATGAAATGACCCTTTGCCAACGATTCAGGCTGCGAAACGTGTCGGAAAAATCGTTCCCAGAGAAAAACATAAGAATGATGTATCTGGGTCGAAAGAGAAGGACTTGACGCTGAATCTGTTTTTTGATTTCTACCGGTCCGTAACCCGGTATGCCAAAGTTGAGCACTTCAAATCTGGGGGTAGGAATTCGCTTATCCAGAATCCCTGCAAAACTTTTTCCCAGGGTGTCGGCGCAACAACCGAAAGTGATGGAATCACCCACAAGTGCTATTCGCTCCTTTCTCGAGAGATTTGGTAATGAAACCTCTCTCCATCTCATCCCATTTGAATTTGTTTGAAAACGGTAGCGGGTGGATCCGAATTCTTTTGTTAAATCCAGGTTTGGTTTCAATCCAAAAGAACCATCCTGAGTTCTCATCAGGATGCCGCCGGCGCGGTGCGACCCAAATATCTCCGCTGCGGCAAGAGACAGGGTCAGCGAGACAAAGGACAAGGAAAGAGAGGTAAGAAACCGGAAGTTTTTGCGAATCACAAAGTACAGACCCATGCCAATGAGTATCAATTCGCCGGACGCAAGAATGACGTTAGAGGTTCGATTCAGGATACCGTCTAAACTTAGGAGACGGCACAAGAGCCATGGGTTAAATACGACGCCCAGGAAAATGAACAGGACTCCAGCTGCGAAAACAATTCTTTTCCTGAATGTGTCTTTTGTGTGCATACGAAAAAAGGATGTTTTAGTATGTCACAAAAGACACGGTAGCCTGGAACTGGAGTTTCAAATAGTGAAACATAGTTTCAATTCTTATTGAAACTCCGCGCAAACAGGTCCGAATCGGCTACGGCATCAGCGAACACTTCATGCCCAACGCTGTTCCAGTGACCATCGATAGGAAATTCGAACCGTTGGTGATGCCGGAGGTGATGTTCGATGAAATGGGGTTGAAGATCAACGATCTGGAAGCCGTCGGATCTTCCCTTTTCCATGAAGTAATTTCGCATCAAATCGAAATAGGTACCGGTCTCTATCCTGAGGTCCTTTTCATCATAAAGGGCAGGACGCATCCCATCGATTGTGAGCAAAATATTCGATTGATCCAAACCCGACATTTCCGGCAGCATGGAAAAAAAAGTATCGATTGCCTGTTTGGAGTCGGCAATCCTCTCACTGTCTGCCTTTGACAGCGACCGGCCGGCCAGTACCCGGTGATCGTCGCCCAGAGAAGAGAGACCTTTGAGGCTTTGATACCATTGATAAACCCCCGCGTCCAGCACAAGATATCTTGCCAGTGCAGAGAACCTTCTGCACTTTCTCAGGAATCCCGGTTGAAAATCGACTCGCTTCAGTTGAAGTATGCCTTTTGAGTCTGTTACAAAATAATGAAACCCCGGCTCGGAATAGTACTTCAGCATGCTGGAGTCAAAATCGTTGCCGATGATCGAAATCACGAGTCCGTCTGGACGGAACGTATCCCGCACGTATTTGGACATCATTAAGTACTGACTCATTGGGGCGCCGCCCGCACCAAATGAATAAATCCGCCCGGTGCTTCCAGCCCGTCTTGCCAGTCTTCCCAGCCCTGATTGATTCCATGGAACCATCGCCGCTTCGATAAAGCTATCTCCAACGATCGCAAGCAATGGACCTTTTGCGGTGGGATCATAATCGATATTGCTAACAAAGCCGTAATTGTTTGTTCTCGCCCTGTTGACCATGGAGAAATCCCAGCCGCGAGACCACGTGAATGTTCGGTTCGGCTCAAACCTGAGGATCGGATTCTCTTTGTTAACGGGTTGCGTGTGAAATCCTTCG
>CAZDDB010000205.1:0-7208 GCA_964504105.1 uncultured Acidobacteriota bacterium | reverse complement strand
GAAGCGGACTTTGTGTATATTAGCGTTTCGTTCTTTCTAAAACTAATCACAGGACCTAGCCTCTCAATGATGGGAAGATGGTGAAAATCCATCACAGCCCCCGCTGCTGTAAAACGGGTACGAAAACCGGCAAAAACCACTGTTCGTTCGCAGTTCGAATGGGAAGGGCCGGCAAGTAGAACGATCCGTAAGTCAGAAGACCTGAACGAGAGGAACCACCGATCTTCGGAGGGAAGATAAACCGGCCTGAATTGCATCTTTGCGGTCCAGGGCACCCGGCAGATCGGCCGGGTTCTTTTATTGAAACTGGAGGCAAAAGATGCAACGCATCACTTTCCTACTTCTACTTACCGCTCTCCTTTCCGCAACGATTTTATTTGCGGATGAAGAACCGGAAGACAAGACCCCTTCTTATCAGATCACAATTACCGCAGACCGTCTCGAAGAGCCGGTTACACAAACCAGCGACTCTATTTCAGTCATCACACGCGACGATATTGAAACGCACCAGTGGCACTATGTGCTGGACGCGCTGCGCCAGGTGCCCGGAGTCAGTATCGTGCAAACCGGATCTCCCGGAAAAGTCACGTCTCTGTTTCTGCGAGGCGCAGGTTCCGCGCAGGTCCTTGTGTTTCTTGATGGAATCCCGATCAACAATCCGTACTTCGGAGGAATCAACTTCGAAGATCTTACCACCGACAACGTGGAACGGATCGAAGTCCTGAAAGGTCCGCAGAGTCCTCTCTATGGCAGCGACTCGATCGGCGGTGTGATCCAGATCATCAGCCGCAAAGGACAACCGGGGAATCAGATTCATGCTGGGTTTGAGGCAGGCAGTTTTCAGACGTTTCGCGAAAAAGCGGGAATCTCCGGAGCGCAAGATGCATTCGACTACGCGGTCACCTTTTCACGGCAGGATACTGATGGTCAGACCAGGAACGATGAGTTCCAGGAGAACGTGATATCCGGTCGCGGTGGAATCCGGCTCAGCGATCAGACCAATTTGACGTTTACCGGACAGGTCTACGATTCTGAAATCGGAATTCCGTTTCACTTTGTGTTCGATCCTGTCCTGTTCGCCACAGTAATCGAGCCATCCCCGCTTCAAAGGGGCACCAGCAACCTGGCGCTGATTGGAACCGGATTGCACCATAGCTCCGGTGCGTATTTGAATCTGAACGCGAACTTCGCATTCACGCGTAGAGATTTTCATTCGGAAGATCCGGGAACATTCTTTGCGACATCCGATAACAAATCCGATGTTATCCAGCTTACATTCCAAAACGATTTTCAACTCGGCACTGGCAACACGCTCAGCGCAGGTTACGAATTTGAACGCCAGACAATCGAGGCGCAGGACAGCTCGAATGGCTCCTATCCACTAAGAACCGTGAATGACAACGCGCTGTTTGTCCAAGACAAACTGGAAAGCGGTCCATGGATCCTGACCGCCGGTGTGCGCTGGGACCACTACAACACTTTCGGGGACACCACAAATCCGCGGGTCAGTGTTGCGTACAAATTGCAGGAAGAATGGAAAGTACGTGGCAGTTATGGAAGAGGCTTCCGGGCTCCGTCCGCGGGCGATCTCGGTCTTCCCTTCTACGGCAATCCGGATCTGAAACCGGAAAAGAGCGAATCGTGGGAAGTGGGAACCGACTACTATCATCACAACAGCGATTTCAGCGCGTCGTATTTTCACAACGCATACGGTGATTTGATCACGTTCGATCCCGCCACATTCATCGCCGGCAATGTCGCGAATGCAAAAGCGCAGGGTGTGGAGTTCGCGTACAGCACAGCGTACGGGAACTGGCGGTTTGGCGCCGGTTACACTTATCTGGATACCGAAGATGAGGCGACCGGGCTGCGATTGCCAAGACGTCCCAAGCATTCCGGAAGCTTTCAAGTTGCGTACAAAGCTTCGCGCTGGAATGCGAGTCTGAATCTCAACAGTATTGGAGACCGCCTGGAAAGCGACTTCCTGGCGAATGCGAATGCCTTCAACCCGGGTTACACAAAACTCGATGTTGCCGGGCGCTATGAGCTGACGCGCTGGTTGAAATTGAAAGCGCGGATTGAGAATCTGACGGATGCAGATTATGAAGAGGTGCTGTTTTACAAGGCGCCGGGGATAGGATTCTACGGTGGATTTGACTTTGCGTGGTAGGGGCGACCTTTATGGTCGCCCTCATGTTGCGGGCGGGGGCGCGATCCGTGCGGGCGGGGATAAACCCCGCCCCGGACTGCTCATCCTGATCTTGCTGTTCGTCACGGCGGGCACGGAGGCCCGCCCCACAGATAGCAGTCCGCCGAAACGGATCGTCTCCATCGCTCCCGGATTCACCGAGATCCTCTATTCACTCGGAATGCAAGATCAGATCGCAGGCACCACCACGTTCTGCGATTATCCGGCGGAGGCGAAAAGCACACAAAAGATCGGCGACATGATGAATCCCAACATCGAAAAGATCATCTCGCTTCATCCCGATATTGTTTTTTGCGGCGCCTGGAAATGGGATGTACCGTCCAAGCTGCGCGATGCCGGAATCGAAGTCGTGGAATTGAAAGATGCGGAAACTGTGGACGATATCATGAAGCGAATTCTGGTGATCGGCGAAAAAGTTGGAAAGACGGACCGCGCCACTGCGATCGTTTCTGAGATGCGAATGAAATTGCAAACACTGCGCGATCAATCGGTAAAGCAGCAGACTCATCCCAAAGTCTACATCGAGCTGGATACTGGAAACTGGACCGTGGGTGGGGGCTCGTACATGAGCGAGATTCTGGCGATCGCAGGAATGACCAACATTTTTCACGACCGCAAAGAACCATATATGATGGTCACGATGGAGTCGATCGTTTCGCGCGATCCCGATCTCATCTTATCCATGTTCCGCCAGAAAGAAGAGTACACCGGCTCAGCGCAATGGCAGGCGGTTCGCGCGGTCCGAAACTCGCGTGTACTGGACAAACGGGATGTGGACTGGGATGCAATTACGCGCCAGAGCCCGCGTCTGCCGGAAGGGATCGAAGATCTCATGCGGGTTGCAAACCGGACCATGCAATGAGAATCGTAAGCCTGGTGCCGTCCGCTACGGAAACGCTCTATGAACTCGGTCTGGAGGATCAGATCGCGGGGATTACTACGTTCTGCAAATTTCCGAAAGATCGCGTGGCCCTCAAGCCAAAAGTGGGTGGCACAAAAAATCCGGATCTGAAGAAAATCCTGGAGCTGAAGCCGGATGTGGTGATCGTGAATGAAGAGGAAAACAGAAAAGAAGATGCGCAGTTCCTTCAAGATCACGGAGTTGCTTTGCATGTGACTTTTCCCAACACGATGGAAGAGGCGGTGCAAACGATCCGGGAGATGGGAGTCGCCTTTGGCGCTCAGGAAAGCGCGGATGCTCTTTGCGAGGAGATACTTAACCGGATGGTTAAGTATTCGCGCCCTGCCGCAAGACGCGCGGTTGTATTTATCTGGCGGCGTCCGTACATGACTGTGAATGCAACAACCTATGTGGATTCTGTCTGCCGCTTTTTCGGCTTCGACAATGTATTCGCGCAAGCGCCGGAACGCTATCCAAGATTGGAAGAGCAGCAAATACGCCAGGCGAATCCGGAAGTCGCAGTCTTCCCGGATGAGCCTTATGTATTCCAGGAAAAGGATCTGAACGAATTTCGGGCAAACTATCCGGATGTAGATGCAGTGCGCAACAATCGGCTGCTGCTGTTTGACGGCACGTACGTAACCTGGCATGGTTACGGCACACTCCGCACGCTGCGGGAATTTCCAGCAGCCATCCAGCGAGCCAGTTGGAGCGCGGGCTTCCAGCCCGCAGGATCTATTACCCCGACGAGTCAGGCGGGCAAGGATGCCCGCGCTCCGGCTAGGAAGGACGCTACGGCAAAAAAGGGAATCATTTCAGAATGAGTACGGGCTCAAAAGTTGCGATTCTTTTCGCTCTCCTTGTTGCCGCATGCTATATTTCACTGACCACCGGCGAAGTGAAGGGATGGGATCCAAATGTAATTCTGCACATCCGGCTTCCACGTCTATTGCTGGGTCTGATTGTAGGCACAGCGCTTGCAACCGCAGGCGCTGTCTATCAAGGATTGCTCCGAAATCCACTCGCAGATCCGTACATTCTGGGTACATCCAGCGCGGGCACGTTTGGCGCGTTGATCGCAATCATCTTGAACTTCCATCTTGCGTATACCCTCTATCTTTTCTCGATCGGCTTCTCGTTTCTCAGCATGATCCTGGTTTACCGGATCGCAACAACCGGAGGACGCACGCCGATCCAAACCCTGATTCTGGCAGGCGTCATATCAAGCACGTTCTTTAGCGCGCTGGTTCTGCTGCTGTTCAGTCTGTATCGCCGCGAATCTTTTTCCGTTCTGTTCTTTATGCTTGGATCCCTTTCGGCCGGCGGATCGGGATGGCCGATGCTGGCTGCGGCGCTTCTGATCGCAGCGGGTCTGCTGCTTTCATTGTTGTTCGCCCGCGATCTGGACGCCATGAGCTCGGGGGAAGAAAATGCGCATCATCTCGGAATTTCAGTCAGCCGGGTCAAGCAAATTCTGTTCTTCTCTTCATCCGTGCTGGTGGGCGCAAGCGTGGCGCTTGCAGGCTCCATCGGCTTTGTCGGCTTGATCATCCCGCACATCATTCGTCTTCTGGCGGGACCATCTCACCGCAAACTGATCGGAATGAGCGCAATCGGCGGCGCGTTCTTTCTGGTCCTGATGGATGTGCTGTCGCGGACGGTCTTCTCCCCTGTAGAAGTTCCCGTAGGCGTGTTTACATCGCTTTGCGGCGCACCATTCTTTATTTATTTATTAAAACGACGCCAGAGAGAAGTCATCTTTTGATTTTTGATATTTCCAATGCTTACAGTACAGGACATCACTTTCGGGTATAGCAGCTCGTTTCAACTGAAGAACATCAGTTTCGAGATGGAGCGAGGCGCATTTTGGGGAGTGATCGGGCCCAACGGCTCGGGAAAATCTACGCTGCTCAAAGTGCTCAACAAGATTGTACAGCCGCAAAGCGGAAATGTTCTACTGGAATCTGTTCCGGTCCGCCAGATTCCGATTCAGGAGCTGGCGCGGAAAATGGCGGTAGTGGGCAGCGAAGCGCAATTTGCGTTTCCGTATCGTGTATCGGAGGTTGTCCAGATGGGACGCCTTCCATTTGTGGGAAGACTCGGCCCTTACGGCAGTCGCGATTTCAGCCGGGTCGAAGAATCGCTGCGAAAGACGGAAGCATGGGAATTCCGGGACCGCTACATCCATGAGTTATCCAGCGGAGAGCGACAGCGCGTCTTGCTCGCGCGGGCGCTGGCGCAGGAGCCGCGGATTCTGCTTCTGGATGAGCCCACTGCGCATCTGGATCTGCACTTTGAGATTGAAATTTTCCGTATCCTCAAACAGCTCAATGTCACTGAACAACTCACGATTCTTGCCGTATCACACAACTTGAACTTGATGGCTGATTTTTGCTCCACTCTGATTCTGCTCAATCGCGGCACCTGCCGGATGATCGGCCCGCCAAAAGACGTGATGACCCCTGCCTTGATGCGCGAAATCTTCCGTATCGAATGTGAAGTGTGCGCGAATCCGTATTCGCAAAATCCGGCTATTTTGCTGAAAACGCAGTAAATCCTCTCGCAAAGGCGCCAAGACGCAAAGAGGCGGATAATAAAATACAGATTGCGTTCGTTCTAATAAGTGACGGCATGCTGCGGGATGAAGAGCTGGTTCAAGCGTATCGAGACGGCAACTCAAGCGCGTTCGACGCGCTCTTTGAGCGCCACAGATCGCGGGTATTCCAATTTGTCCTGCGCATGATGGGAAATCGGGCGGAAGCAGAAGAAGTCTTTCAAGACATCTTCCTGCGTGTCCACCGGAAACTCTACCGGTACGAGTCACAAGAACGATTTGGCGCCTGGCTATTTGCCGTTGCAAACAGAATGTGTCTGGATGCGTTGCGAAAGAGGAAGCGTGAACGATGGCTCTCTTTTGGAGACAAGATCGCAGACCCTGTTGCATCCAACGATCCGGAACGAGAGCTGTATGAAAATCAAATCAAGGTGAAGATGATGCGCGAAGTGGAAAAGCTGGAAACAAACGTAAAGCAGGTATTCCTGCTGCGGATCGAGGGGAATCTGATGTTTCGTGAAATCGCTGAGGTGCTGGACATCCCGCTGAACACTGCGCTTGCGCGTTATCACCAGGCGGTGTCGCGTCTGAAGGAATCGATGAAGACGGAGATGGCATGAGCTGCGAAGAAATTCAGTCAAAATCTTTCTATCTCGCAGAAGATGATCTGGGCGTCCGCAGGGTAGTCGATGAACATCTTGATTCCTGCCGGGCCTGCGATGCTGCGTATTCACAATACAGGGCCTTGCTCGATCTGTATGGATCTACAAAGCGGGAAGCCTCACCTACTCTCGTTGATGCAGAACCGAGTGCGTTGCCCTGGCGGCTGGCAAGAATTGCAGCCGTTTTGATTCTGGGTGCATTGCTCAGTGTTCACTGGCACAAGCAGGCGATCAGGCCCGAACGCACGGAAGCTTTGCAATGGAGTCAGCCGCCGCTGCATATCCCGGTCATGTACTCAGATTCCGTCGATCGCGAGTTTCAGGCAAGAGTGGATTCATTGGAAGACACGCTCGCGTTATTGAAATCACAAACCTCGAACAATCAGTTTTAGGAGTTCGTATGAAAACACTAATCTGCATCTTTCTATTGATCTTGACCACATCCCTTTTTGCACAGACACCTCCGTCAAAGCCGCCGCGGGCGGAACAGCCCCCCAGACCCGCACTTGCACCGACACCCGAGGCGCCGCCGGAGGATATGCGAGTTGCGGAGGCGGAAGCTTTGGAATTTGTCAAAATCGTTGCGCCTTTCCGGACGGATCAGCTTCGGATCCTGAAAGCAGCGGATCCGGGAGAGTACAGACACCGTATTCTCGATATTCTCCATCAAAAACGCAGACTCGATCTTGTCCGCCAAACCGATCCACAGCAGTACGAATCATTGTTGAAAGAAACAAAATTGGATCAGCAGAGCCAGAATCTGAGCGAGCAATACAGGCACGCGCGTACTCAGGAGGAAAAAACCAGGATCAAAGCGGAGCTCACCACTCTGCTCAATGAGCTGTTCGACATCAGGGAAAGAAACAAGCAGGGTGAAATCCA
>CAZDDB010000204.1:0-7236 GCA_964504105.1 uncultured Acidobacteriota bacterium | reverse complement strand
AGGTATCGCGCATCGCGATGCTCAACATGGGACCACCTGCAGAGTAGGAAGCCAGACACAGCCGGTCTTTGTCGATGTGCAGTGAATCCGCATTCGCGCGAACGAAGTGGATGGCATCCGTTACATCGCTTGCCGATTCAGCCAGAAGCGGATCCGGATATCCCAACCTGTGGTTGAAAGTCACAGCAACAAGTCCGGAGGCCGCAATCAATTTTCCCCAGCTCACATAAATACCCCAGTCTTTTGGAGTGCTTTCGATTCCTGCGCCGCCATGTATCAGAAGGACCGCAGGCAGTTTTGAATTTTTCCCGGCGCTCGGTGGAATGTAAACATCCATTTTATGGAGGGGAAAATCGCCCGTTTTATAGGATAGATTCGAACGGGTCTGTACCTTGTCCATTCCGGGAAGACGATAGACCACGGGCATCATCACTATCTCTTCGTAGCTCTTTGGCCGCTCTTGTTTCTGCTCGCCAAAGGCCACAGGACAAACGAAAGTCAAAAATAAGGCTAAGCACCACTTCATTCACTCACCTCCTTTCTCGTACCTTTTGGTTAATTTCGAGAGGAACCGTTCTCACAATTGTATGCATCCCGGCTTCCGTGAAGAGTTCCTGTGGTACGAAATGCGCGGAAACGTGTTGAACCGGTGGATCAGCGTGATGAATGCCATAAAAATCGTGGTCTGTAATAGGACACAGGTGGTAGCACGCCGGCCTGCGCGCGCCGCCATCGCTCGCGCTACCGAGATGGGTGCCGAGGTGATCAACGCGCCCCATCGCAACCCGCCTTCAGGAGACGGCGGTCCGAATCACCGCGAATGCTGGTTCCGCGATCTCGATGGTTACATCGTTGTGTTGGCCGGCCCCGACGGCGAGGCAGGGTAGGGTTTGTGCTCTATCTCATTAGAAGTGCCTTGCGCCCGGCGTCTCTCAACACCTCCATCGCAAGGCGATACGGAGCGGGACCATAGCTGATGCGTGCAACTCCCAATTCCGCAAGTTGTTTTGATGTGGGCGTATCCGGAAGCTTCAGTATGTTCACGGGTAACGGTGAAAGCTTACACAATTCTTCAATGTGTCCAGGGTCCCTGAGGCCCGGAGCAAAAAATCCGCTCGCCCCGGATTCCGCATAGGCAGAAGCGCGGCGCAAGGCTTCTTGCAGGAGGGCGTCATTGTGCTCGGCAAAATCGGTTTTAAGAAAAATATCCGTTCGGGCATTGATGAAAATCGGAATTCCGGTGTGTTCTGCTGCTTCACGAATCGCCTGAATACGCGCGCACTGATCCTGAATCGAATGCAGCCCTTCTCCACCGACAATCTGATCCTCAAAGTTGATTCCTACCGCGCCGGTTTCAATCACTTTCGCGACGTTCTCTTTCAATTCAGTTGGGCGTTGCCCATAACCTCCTTCCAGATCGATCGTCACCGGAAGATCGACGCTTGCAATAATCCGTCTGAGGTTTGCCAGCGCCAAATCAAATGGAAGCTTTTCGCGATCGTGATATCCATGCGCTGCCGCCACCGACCAGCTACCGGTAGCAATTGCCTTTGCTCCGATCTCTTGCATGGCCTTTGCGCTTCCAGCATCCCAGATATTAAATAGAATCACGGGATCGCCCTTGATATGGAGACTTGTCAGGTAATCGGCGCGTTCTTTCTGAATCATCTTGCGACCTTGGCCGGTTGATAGGCGCCGGGAACGAGCCGGGCGGAAATCGACAGGCGATTCCAGGCGTTGATCGTAGCCACGGCAAGAGTCAGATCGGACAATTCTTTTTCGCTGAAATGCGGACGCACTTCTTCAAAGACTGTATCAGGCACCTGCCCGTTGGTGATCACGGTGATGGCCTCCGTCCAGGCCAGAGCGGCGCGTTCGCGATCGGTGTAATACGGGCATTCGCGCCAGGCATCCAGCGAATACAACCGCTGCTCCTTTTCCCCGATCGCGCGCAGGTCTTTCCAATGCATATCCAGACAGTAGGCGCAACCATTGATCTGCGAGGCACGCAGTTGAATCAGAAGAATCAGGGATTCCTCGAGTCCACATCTCTGAAGATATTGATCCAGACTATCCATGGCTTCGTACGTGCCCGGGGCGGCTTTGGCGTAGTTAAAACGCGGTTTCATAGGTCCTCCTGGTTTCGAGTTGATCAAGTTTCGAATACAAGCTTAAACTAAAGTTGACCACTCGCCAAGATCCATTTACAATATTTCGACTGTACCACTTTTTATGGCGAAACGAACGACAGCCTTCGATCTCATGCTGCCCTTGCGGGATTCGGGAACGCGCGCGTACCGCTGGCTGTACGCGTCCTTGCGCGCGGAAATTCTGGAGGGCCGGCTGCGTCCCGGGGCGCGGATTCCCGGCACTCGTGATCTCGCCAACCAATATGGACTATCGCGGGGAACGATTGTCTTCGCGTTCGAGCAGCTCAAGTCAGAAGGCTATTTGGAAGGCAGCGTGGGATCCGGCACGTATGTCAGCAAGATCTTGCCTGATGAGCTTCTCCAGGTCACACACGACGTTGGAGCGCAACCGCCGCCACAACGGAAACGAAAGCGTAGCATCTCGGATTACGGCAAGCGCGTACAGCCGTTTCCGGGTTATGAAACGCGACCTACCCGGGCATTCCGCGCCAACTTGCCGGCGTTGGATTTGTTTCCTACAACGTTATGGGCGCAGATCACAGCTCGCCGCTTGAGACGTGTCTCAACATATATGCTGATGGGTTGCGATTCGAGGCAATCGCCGATTATCTGAGCACGTCGCGCGGTGTAAAGTGCACACCCGGGCAGATAGCGATTGTCTCCGGAGTGCAGGAAGCGCTCGATCTGGCAGCGCGGCTTTTTCTGAATCCCGGAGATCGTGTGTGCATGGAGAATCCGGGATATGAGGGTGCGGCCATCGTATTCGAGGCAGTCGGGGCGAAGATATCTGCGATGCGTTTGGATAACGAAGGCATGAAACTACCGGACCCGAGCTTGCAACGATCGCGTCTGGTCTATGTGACTCCTGGGCATCAGTTCCCGCTGGGAATTACCATGAGTCTGACGCGGCGTTTGGAGTTGCTGGAGTGGGCGCGCGAATCGGGTGCGCTGATCTTTGAAGATGACTACGACAGCGAGTATCGCTATTCGGGGCGCCCGGTTCCGGCGTTGCAGGGACTCGATCGCACCGGGCGGGTACTCTTTGCCGGCACCTTCAGCAAAGTGCTGTTCCCGTCGCTTCGGCTGGGATACCTTGTGATTCCGCCTGACCTGGTGACGTACTTTGCGGCGACAAAATCGGTAACAAGCCGACATGCGCCGCTGCTTGAGCAGGCTGTGCTGTGCGACTTCATCACCGAGGGACACCTCCGCCGTATGCGGGAAGTGTATGCGGAGCGATTGTCGGTTCTACTGGAGGTCGCGCGGCAAAGACTGGCGGGATTGCTGGAGATCTCAAACGTGGAGGCCGGGTTACAGACTGTGGGATGGTTGCGCGGCGGGATCAATGCGGAATCCGCTGCGAAGGCTGCGGCCGCGCGAAATGTGGAAGTGATTCCGCTGAGCCGCTACAGCCGCGGACGTGTGGGGCAAGAAGGATTGCAGATGGGTTTTGCCGCGTTGGATGCCGCTGAAATCCGGCGCGGCGCGCGTGAACTCGCAGTTGCGCTGGAAACTTGCCGTCAGCCGTGAAAGCCGATGAGATTCGCGGCCGGCCGGGCGGCAATGGTTTCATACCCTCCTCCTGTCCGATCGGACACGGCGTTCTGGACTCACTGCTGCCATTCCGTGCGCAGCGCTTCCAGCTCCGCTTTGTGACTGCGGTCATGTTCCAGCATCATGTCAATCAACTGATTCATCGTGATCATGCCGAATGTGCCGAATCGTCCGCAACGCAGGAACTGATCCTCTGTCAGTTGCGCAAGCAGTGCAATCGATGCGGCTCTGCTCCGTTCAAATGACTCAAGAGCCGCTTCAGGATCCTGAGAGTGATAATCGCTTTCCTTCGCCACCTTTTCGCCGTTAAACTCGGCAAGCTCGGGGCGATCTTCCTGAAGAATGCGTTGAATCCGCAACAAGTAGCCTTGCTGCTCCAAATCCCGCAAATGGCAAATTTGTTGGGTCAGGCTGAAGCCTCCCTCACCCGGGCGAAGGTTCCGGAGATGGGAGTCGGATTCAAGAAGGAATCGCCGCAAGAATCGCGGCAGCTCCTGAAGCTCGCTGATCTTTTGCCGGCGCTGTAACATTGTTTCCGTCATGACAACCTCCGTTCTGTGGTACACTTGCCAGTATGGTAACCATATGGTTACCATAAGTCAAGAGAACAGAAATGCAGACAGATACGACCACACTTGTTTTCCGGGCGCTGGCAGATCCGACGCGACGCATGATACTTGAGAAGATCGCAGTCCGGCCGATCCACGTTGCGAAGTTGACACAGCAGTTCCCAATCAGCCGGCCGGCCATTTCCAAACACCTTGGTGTTTTGAAAGATGCAGGGCTGGTGAGTTATACAGAGATCGGCAAGAAGCGGATGTACCGCATGGAGCCGGCACGGTTGAGTCTTGCCGACCGGTGGCTCGAGCACTATCGCCACTTCTGGGAAGAGAGCTTGCGGAATCTGAAACAACATGTGGAATCAAGTTCTCCATCCGGGAAAAAACGGATGCGAAAATGAAAGAGAAAGTTGTAGACATTGAAGTATTGATTCGACAGTCGCCGGAGATTATCTTTCATCTGCTAACGGATCCAGAGGTGGTCAAGCTCTGGTGGCGCTCTCCCGATTTTTATCAGGTATCCGAATTCCATCTGGATCCCAGGCAAGGAGGCGAGTGGTACATGAATGCCCTCGGTTACGATCAAAAATCATTCCAGGTGCGAGGGCAAGTGCTGGAATATGATCGGCCACACGCGCTTGCCTTTACCTGGAACGCGACCTTTCAAGCGATGGCAACAACGACCGTGCGGATTACACTCTCTCAGGTTCCCGAAGGAACCGTCTTACGCCTGGTTCATTCCGGATTTCGGCGCGACAGCACGGGTTATGAGCCGCATCTCTACGGATGGCCGCACGTTCTTAAATGGCTGGCGCGATACATACAGGAGACTGCAAGCGAAGGCATGGTTGAAACGATGTTGAAGTGAAGAAAGAACCGAGACTTTTTTTCACACCTCGCTGCGAAAACCGAGTATCTTCGCAACATCCTGTTGCCGTTGATCCGCGGTTAAGAATCGCAGGTCTTCACGTTTTGGAGCCAAATAGCAGGCGCAAGCCAGGTGCCATAAATCTGCTCCGCGAACATAGCCGGCTCTGATTACAGTTTCGATTTCGGGCCGGATGGATCGATCCGGGATGAGAACGGTAACGAGGGCTAATTGTTCGGCGATCACGTCCGGCTTCAGATTCTCTCTTTTAGCACATGATTGCAGCTCGGCAACGAGCAGTTCCGAACTAAAAAGATGATCGTAGGTTGCCAGTTTCTTTCTGAGCTTTCCGTTCGGATCCTCAAGATTCACCCGGATCAGCCACGAGGTGTCGATGTATGCGTATTTCAACGCTCAGTCCCGATCCTCAGCCAGAAAGCGCTCGACAGCACCAGGCCTGGAGGCAATGAAACGGATCGACGAGGGTTTCCTCTTCGCTAAAATCAGGGCGCCTCTTGATTCCAGATCCTTGATCCGAGACTCCAATGATTTCTCACCACTGGCCTTATAAGGAGCTACTTCGGCTACAGGAACACCCCTTTCGGTGATGACTACTTTCCGTTTGTTTTTTACAATTCGAATGATCTCGCTAAGCCGAGCTTTTGCTTCATAGATCGAATATTGGCTTTTCATCAAAAATACTTGTTTCGAGTATAAACAATGTAGTCAGACTAGTCAAGTATAGCCTAAAGGCTTTCATCCCATGTGCATTCATTACTTCTTCGTATGTGGTAAAAATAAGGCAGTGAATTTGTGATTGGGGAAACCGTTTCGCATTACCGCATTTTGAACAAGCTTGGTGGGGGCGGAATGGGCGTGGTGTATGAAGCGGAGGATCTGAGCCTCAAGCGTCATGTCGCGCTGAAATTCCTGCCCGATTCGATGGCAGAAACCGGAGATGCTCTGAAACGTTTCCGCCGTGAAGCGCAGTCGGCATCGGCTTTGAACCATCCGAACATCTGCACCATCCACGAAATCGGCGAACACGAAGGGCGTCCTTTCATCGCGATGGAGATGATGAAGGGACGAACACTGAAGTACGCCATTGGCGGAAAGCCGATGGAAATCGATCAGGTGCTGGACCTCGGAGCACAAATCGCCGATGCGCTCGATGCGGCCCATGCAGAGAGAATCATCCACCGCGACATCAAGCCGGCTAACATTTTCGTTACCGAACGCGGCCAGGCAAAGCTGCTCGACTTCGGTCTGGCCAAGCAGAGCGGAGGCACGGAAGCAGATACGGAAATGCCGACTGCCAGTACACCGGAGCATCTCACAAAGACCGGGTCCACCTTGGGAACGGTTGCCTATATGTCTCCCGAACAGGCGCGCGGAAAGGAGCTGGACGCGCGCACGGATCTCTTCTCCTTCGGTGTGGTGCTCTATGAAATGGCAACCGGTACAAGGCCGTTTGCTGGTCAAACTACCGGTGAGATTCTGGAAGCGATCTTCACACGGGAATCGGTGGCACCGGTGCGATTGAATCCAAAAGTTCCCGCAAAGCTCGAAGAAATCATCGCCAAGGCGATGGAGAAGGACCGAGATCTGCGCTATCAGAGCGCAGCAGAAATGCGCACCGATTTGCAGCGACTGAAGCGGGATACCTCGCTCACCTCGCATCCTTCTGTGGGGCGGGCGTCCCTGCCCGCCACAGAAGCCGCGGGCACGGAGGCCCGCGCCACAAAAACGAGAGGGTTATGGATCGGAGTGGCTGCTATTGTTGTAGTACTATTGGCAGTAACATTGTTCCTCTTCAAACGCCAACAGCCGAAAGCGCCGCCACTTGCCGCAGGGACCGGCAAGACCGCGATCGCAGTCCTGCCCTTTACGAACATGAGCGCAGACAAAGAGCAGGAATACTTCTCCGATGGATTGACCGAAGAACTGACGGATGTGCTTACAAAGAATCCAAAACTCCGTGTCATTTCCCGCACCTCCGCGTTTTCCTTTAAAGGAAAAGAAGTCGACATCAAGACAATCGCACAAAAGCTGAACGTGACGCATGTGCTGGAAGGAAGTGTACGGAACGCGGGGAACCAATTGC
>CAZDDB010000203.1:0-7274 GCA_964504105.1 uncultured Acidobacteriota bacterium | reverse complement strand
AGCGGACGCCCTGCCTGCGCAACTTTTTGTAAAATCGGAAGAAGATCATGGATCGCTGAAATCTTCTTTTCATAGATCAGGATGTACGGATCTTCAAGCGATACCTCCATCCGTTCCGGATCCGTGATGAAATACGGCGATTGATATCCGCGATCAAACCGCATTCCTTCGACCAGCTCCAAACGTGTTTCCTGCGTCTTCCCTTCTTCCACTGTGATTACGCCGTCTTTGCCAACCTTCTCCATCGCCTGCGCGATCAGCTTTCCGATTTCACGATCGTTGTTTGCGGAAATCGTTCCGACATCTTCGATGTCCTTGCTGCCGGAAACCGGAGTCGAAAGTTTTTTGAGTTCTTCCACTACCGTTTCCACCGCGCGATCGATTCCCTTTTTCACTTCCATCGGATTAGCGCCGGCAATGATGTTCTTTGTTCCCTCGCGAACAATCGCCTGCGCCAGAACAGTCGCTGTAGTTGTGCCGTCGCCCGCAATATCGCTGGTCTTGGAAGCAACTTCTTTGACCATGACCGCACCCAGGTTCTCAAACCGGTCTTTGAACTCGAGTTCCTTCGCGACGGTCACACCGTCTTTGGTGATCTGCGGCGAGCCAAACGATTTATTGATGACCACGTTGCGTCCCTTTGGACCCAGCGTCACCTTCACTGCGTCTGCAAGCTTGTTCACACCGCGCAAAATTTCATTACGCGCGTCTTCATCGTACTTGATCATTTTTCCTGCCATAAAATCCTCCTGCCTTAAGCAATAATTGCCAGAATTTCGTCTTCGGAGAGAATCAGGTATTCTTGATCTCCCATTTTGATTTCGTTGCCGGCCCATTTGGAAAACAGGACGGTATCTCCCTTGGAAACTGCGGGCTGACGGCGGCGTCCGTCGGACAGCACTTTCCCTTTTCCAACTGCAATCACTTGTCCCCGCTGCGGCTTTTCCTTCGCCGTGTCGGGGATGATGATTCCACCGCGAACTTCTTCTTCCTTTTCGTCCAATCTCTGAAGGACGATTTTGTCATGCAATGGCTGAATCTCCATAATTGGTTCCTCCATTAAGTATCTACGGATGATTGACTTATGGCTGCATGATTAGCAGCCGGTCGATGAGAGTGCTAACGCCCTATTGTATCAAATTATTATCTGAAATCAAGTAGGGACGCATGGCGTGTAATCTTCGTGTCCTTCGTGGTTCATTCCTTTCTTACGCCATTACGGCGTTGAACACCAACTTGTCTGCAGACGCGTCGCAGTCTACACGAACCGTATCTCCTTCGCGGACCTTTCCCTGCAGCAGTTCCATCGCAAGCGGATTCTGCAGATATTGCTGGATGGCGCGTTTCAACGGACGGGCTCCATAAACCGGATCGTAGCCGGCTCGCGTCAGAAACTCCTTCGCACGGCTGGTCAGAGTTTTTCTGCCCGAGAACACGCATCACAACGCCAAGCTGGATCTCTACGATCTTTGCGATGTCTTCCCGTGTCAGAGAATGAAAGATAACGATGTCATCGATACGATTCAAGAACTCCGGACGAAAATGCCGGCGAACGATTTCCATTACTTCTTTTCTCATCCGTTCATCGTCCCGGATTTCTGCGATCAAATGGCTGCCCAGATTGGATGTCATAATAATGATGGTATTTTTGAAATCGACCGTTCTTCCCTTTCCATCTGTCATCCGTCCGTCATCGAGCACCTGTAAAAGCACGTTAAATACGTCCGGGTGCGCCTTTTCGATTTCGTCAAACAGAATCACCGAATACGGACGCCTGCGGATCGCTTCGGTGAGATGGCCCCCCTCCTCGTATCCGACATAGCCGGGAGGCGCGCCGATCAATCGGGCGACTGCATGCTTTTCCATGTATTCGGACATATCGACGCGCACCATCGCTCGCTCATCATCAAACAGAGCCGCGGCAAGAGCCCGTGCCAGCTCGGTCTTTCCAACTCCGGTGGGGCCAAGGAAAATGAACGAGCCGATCGGGCGATTTACATCCTGCAATCCTGCGCGCGAACGGCGAACTGAATTGGCAACCTTCTCCAGCGCTTCTTCTTGCGCAATCACGCGCTCACGCAATTTCTTTTCCAGATGAATCAGCTTCTGCATCTCGCTTTCCATCATCCGCGTTACCGGAATGCCGGTCCAGTGCGAAACAATCTGAGCGATGTCCTCTTCATCCACTTCTTCCTTCAACATTTTTTTGTCTTTCTGTAGATCTTCCAGCGCCTTGTTTGCCTGATCCAGCTCTTTTTTCAACTGCACCTGGGTTCCGTAACGCAGCTCGGCTGCTTTGTTGAGATCTCCGCGGCGTTCTGCTGCCTGCTCTTCGATCTTAGCCTGCTCGGCCTTTTCTTTCAGATCGCGGATCTTTGCGATGTTCTCCTTTTCCTGCTGCCAGTGTGCTTTCATGATCCGGCTCTGATCCTGCAATTCGCCCAGTTCCTGCTTGATCTTCTCCAGCCTTTGTCGAGAAACCGCATCTTCTTCCTTTAACAGCGCCTGTTTTTCGATTTGCAGCTGCAGAATGCGCCGCTCGACCTCATCGATTTCACGCGGAAGACTGTCGATTTCCATGCGAAGCTGGGAAGCCGCTTCGTCCATCAAATCAATCGCTTTGTCCGGAAGAAAACGGTCCGAGATATAGCGCTGCGAGAGGGTGGCGGCTGCGATAAGCGCTGTGTCTTTGATCCTGACACCGTGATGGATTTCGTACCGTTCCTTCAGTCCGCGCAGGATCGCGATCGTATCTTCCACGGATGGCTCTTTTACATATACCGGCTGGAAACGGCGCTCGAGCGCGGCATCCTTTTCGATGTGCTTCTGGTATTCGTTGAGGGTGGTGGCGCCGATACAGCGAAGCTCCCCGCGTGCCAGCGCTGGTTTTAACATATTCGAAGCATCCACCGCTCCTTCGGCCGCTCCGGCTCCCACAAGCGTGTGAAGCTCATCAATAAACAAAATGATCCGGCCCGCCTTCTCTACGATCGATTTCAATAGCGCCTTCAGACGGTCTTCAAATTCACCGCGGTATTTTGTTCCGGCGACCAGCATACCCATATCGAGCGAAAGAAGACGGCGGTCCTTCAGACTTTCCGGAATGTCGCGGTTGATGATTCGCTGAGCAAGCCCTTCGACAATCGCGGTCTTACCGACGCCGGGTTCACCGATTAACACAGGATTGTTTTTTGTGCGACGGCTGAGCACCTGCATCACGCGCCGGATTTCCTCATCGCGACCAATGACCGGATCCAGCTTTCCCTGTTTTGCAAGAGCGGTCAGATCCTTACAATATTTTTCCAGTACCTGATATTTTTCTTCCGGACTTTGATCTGTGATGCGTTGATTGCCGCGAACATCCTGGAGCGCTTTCAAAATTGCGTCATGCGTCACACCGAGCGAGTTCAAGATACGCCCGGCTTCGGTGTTTTTTGCTCCCGCCATCGCAAGAAGAAAATGCTCCGAGCTGACAAATTCATCTTTGAACTGTTCCGCTTCCTTTTCTGCCTGATCTAAGATTGTTTTAAGACGAGGGGAAATGTAGCTGCCTCCCCCTGCTCCCTGGACCTTCGGAAATTTCTCGATTCGCTCCTGGACGCGATCCTGCAAAAGCGAGTAGTTTGTGCCGAGTTTCTTCAAAAGAGGAGGCGCAATGCCGTCCTTTTGTCCAAGAAGCGTCGAGAGAAGATGCTCCGGCTCCAGTTCCTGGTTCCCGTTCTTCTCGGCAACGGACTGAGCTTCCTGCAATGCCTCCTGTGCCTTAATCGTAAACTTATCCAAACGCATAGAATAAACCTGCCTCGAATGATTTTTATTGCACCGATAAATAATAGGAAGACGGCAACTATCTGTCAATGCTATTATCATATAAATCTGATAGCATCAGACTCAATCTCTGCTGGGCGAGACTCGTCCAAAAAGAAGAAGCATGATTGCGGTTTGTAACGCCAGCGTCTCGCTGGCAGAGTTTTCCCACGTTTCTCACCGATATCTAAAAAAGTTGTGACTTTTTTAGATATTGATCTAATCTTGTCGCACAGAAAACTTCTCGTGAAGAATCCATAATTTTTTCGAAAAACTAGACCGCGATCCTGAATTGCCCTTCCTTCTGATTTTTGACGAGATCCACAAGTACGCCCGTTGGAAGAATTATTTGAAGGGAGCGTTTGATACTTACAGGGATGAGTTTCGCTTTTTGATTACCGGTAGCGGAAGACTTGATCTTTTCAACGAAGGGTGGCGAAAGCCTTCTAGGCAGATACTTCAACATACCGCTTCTTCCACTTACGGTGGGTGAGCTGGCAGGAAACTGGAAAAACTGGTCTCAATTTGAATTCGCAGCACAGGAGCCTCCCGGCGACTCGAAAGAAAATCGCGATTCTTACGAAAATCTGCTGGCGTACAGCGGCTTTCCTGAGCCTTTCCTTAGGAACAGTCGCTCTTTTTACAATCGCTGGTTTGAAGAACGAAAGACATTGTTGGTGCGCGAGGACATTCGAGATTCCAGTGCAAAGCTCCTTTCTCATATGAAGCGCCGAAGTGAGACTGTTTGAACAGTTGGTCCGTGGAAACTCGATTCAGGAAGCAAGTGATCTCCTGGAAATCTCGATTCATACAGCGCGAACTCATTTGAAGCAAGTGTTCCAGAAAACCGGCTTTCACAGGCAGTCTGAGCTTGTGCGATATGCCTCCTCAATCTCGCGTCCATCCCAATCTCCTCGATAAAAAATAACCCATTTGGGTGATGTGCTCCCCTCCAAGAATTCGTAACCTTGAATTCTATAAGGTTGAATCTGAACGGGTAATTGCAATTTCACCAAATGATGAATCGACTTCAGCAAATGATGAAATCGCCATCCGGGAGGCGATCTCGTTCTCGAGAAAGAAAACCACTCCGCCCATGTGGCATGGCAATTGCCCTAGCGATTTCGTTTGACATACACTGCAAAACAGATGTAACGTGATTGTAGGATTCGTCGGTGGGGAAAAAATGGAATTGGGTCAACTCAGCCCGTATTCTACTAATATCATAACCTGCCACCGTAAGGCATCCCGCAACAAAACCTGCCCGAAATTTCCACAGAAGGAGAGACTATGAAACGAGGGACTCGTATCACTCTTGATGTATTCGCATTCCTGTTATCTTGCCTGTTGATAGGCGCAGCCGAAGCACGCGACAAGACCGGCCCGCTGTCTTTTGAAGAGCGGGTCGCCTATCAAAAGGCGATCGAGCAAGTGTACTGGCAACATAGGATCTGGCCAAAAGAAAACAAAACATCAAAACCCTCGTTGAATCAGGTGATGCCTGACTCAGTGATCCGCGCAAAGGTCGAAGACTACCTGCGTAAATCGGATGCGTTGCAACAGCACTGGCAGCGTCCGATCACTGCAGAGCAAATGCAAGCGGAAATGAACCGCATGGCCCACGATACCAGGCAGCCTGCCGTGCTGAAAGAATTATGGAAAGCTCTACGCAACGATCCGGCAGTGATTGCGGAATGTCTGGTCCGGCCGATCCTGGTGGATCGATTCATTCATAAGTATTACTCAGGCGATGAGCGTTTTCATGGAGAGCTGAAGTCACGCATAGAATCGGAGCTGCAACGTTACAATACGGTGCAAACAATGAAGCTGCTTTCCGGCAAATATCAGGAAAGCGAATGGCGCAAGAAGCAGCAGGAATCTGGGGAGCCGGCGTTACGCCCAGGCGGACCCGCTGTCATCTCGCTGGATGCTGCCGAATGGAATGATTGGACAGGCACACTAAAGCAGAAGTTTGCCGGCGCACTGCCTTCTGATCCGATGCCGGTGCAGGGCAAAATTAGGGGAGAGTTGCCGGTTGGCAAACTGAGTCATCTTCAAGAAGACAACGATCGCTATTACGTCACCGCTGTTCTGGAAAAAGATGATGCGCATGCGCGCATCGCAACGGTCGAGTGGAAGAAACGCGGCTTCGAAGAATGGTGGACCAGCGCAAAGCAGCAGACGCGTAACGAGATCGTAGCACCGCTGTTTGCGTATCAACTGCCGTCAAGCCTTGCTCCTTCCTGCACGGATGACACATGGTCACCACCCACCTTCGTTGATGTGCCGTCGGGCCGCAATTTTCACACAGCCATCTGGACCGGAAGCGAGATGATTGTATGGGGTGGATACAACGGATCATCCTACCTTAACACGGGAGGCCGTTACAGCCCTGCTACGGATACTTGGGCGCCCGGAGGAACAAGCCTCACCAACGCACCGAGTGCGCGCTTCTTGCCCAAGGCAATTTGGACGGGAACCGAAATGGTCGTCTGGGGTGGCGCCATCGGATCTAGCTTCGGGTCATTTCTTGGCACGGGTGGCCGTTACAGTCCGGCCACAGACACCTGGGCAGCGGGGGGCACCAGCTTGACGAACGCGTCCAGTGGCCGCTACCTGCACACGCAGATTTGGACTGGCAGCGAGATGATCGTTTGGGGCGGTTGTGCTAACGACGGTTGTCCAATCGATGGCGGGGGTCGCTATGATCCAGCTACAGATACCTGGGCACCCGGAGGGGTGAACATGGCAAACGAACCGAGCGGCCGTTACGAACACACTGCGGTCTGGACCGATAGCGAGATGATCGTCTGGGGCGGGGGCGGCAACACAGGTGGTCGCTATAATCCGAGCACCGATAGTTGGGCACCCGGGGGCACAAACTTAACGAACGCGCCGGACTCTCGCCAGCGGCATACGGCCGTTTGGACCGGTAGCGAGATGATTGTATGGGGAGGCGATAATGGACCATTGCTGAATACTGGAGGCCGCTACAATCCAGGTACCGATACATGGACAACAGGCGGAACAAGCCTAACGAACGCGCCGACTGCTCGTGACTTCTACACGGCGGTTTGGACCGGTAGCGAGATGATCGTGTGGGGCGGCAGTGGGGGCGGCAACACAGGTGGTCGCTATAATCCGAGCAGCGATAGCTGGGCAGCCGGCGGAACAAGCCTGTTAAATGCGCCCACTGATCGCGAGTTTCACACGGCCGTTTGGACCGGAAGTGAAATGATTGTCTTCGGCGGGGACGATGGCTCTACGTACTTCAATACAGGAGGTCGCTACAATCCCTCAACCGACACGTGGGCTGTGGGCGGTACAAGCACCGCCAATGCGCCTTCGGCCCGCCGCCTTCACACGGCCGTCTGGACAGGAACGGAAATGATCCTCTGGGGCGGCTACGATGGGACTCCCTTCACGAATACGGGAGGACGCTACGATCCCTCAACCGACACCTGGGC
>CAZDDB010000202.1:4016-7287 GCA_964504105.1 uncultured Acidobacteriota bacterium | reverse complement strand
TCCATCCTCAATCTTCCATCCTCGAGTTTGGTTGTCGGCCTGAAGGGCCGCGCTGTGTTCATCTGTGGTTTCATTTCCTCTCTGTCGTGCGCTCTAAATTCTGCTAACATACGGGGTATGGCAGTTCTGATCAACGCGCTGTCTGTTATCCTTGCATTGTTGGGCCTTTTGTTTGTGATCGGGTTTCAGGGACAGATTGGACGCCTGGTCATCGGTCTGGTTTTGGTGGCTTCCGGAGTGGTGCTGTTTGCCACCACCAGGCTGCGGCCAAAAGAAACTACCGTCGTGCAGAAAATCGATTTGACAGGGGATATCTCTACCCAGGAGCTCAAGTGCAAGAATTGCGGCTCCACGCTTACGAATAAATCAGTAGCTGTGCGGGCGGGGGCGATTTTCATCTCCTGCGAATTTTGCGGCACACAATATCAGTTGGAAGAAGCGCCAAAGTGGTAATGCTCAGCAAGATTTCCCGATTGATCCGCGAAGATACCCTTCCGCTCTTTCACAAATATCATCCTCCCCAACCTGGCCTTTATACCTATCATTTTGTGGACAGGGAGGGGTTCCGCCGCCGCACGCATTTGCGGATCGAGCCGGATGGACAGGGTGTTCTGTTTGTGGACGTTACCGATGTTCTGTATCTGAATCCGACAGCCGCGCAAATTGCGAAATGGGCGCTGGAAGATCTGCCGGAGCGGATGGCGCTCAATCGCCTGAGGTTTCATTTCCGTGAAAGTTCGCGCGCCGGTAACGATGTGAAGCAGATCTATCAGATGGTCCGGCATGTCACCAGGGAAAACGGGTGTACGACATGCGGCCTCGAGTTTTTGGAGCGAAAGCCGCTGTTTTCAACGCGTGCGCGTGCGCCGTTCAAGGCGGATGTGGCTCTCACCTATGGATGCAATAATGCGTGCTCGCATTGTTATAACGCCACATCGCATCTTGGCATGGGATCGCTTGCTGTTGAGGATTGGAAGCGTGCGCTGGCGTTGCTTCACAAAATGGGAGTGCCCCATATTATCTTTACCGGCGGTGAGGCGACCCTGCACCCGGCGTTACCGGAGCTGGTGACGTTTGCGGACAATCAAGGGCAGGTAACCGGACTCAATACCAACGGACGCCGTTTTTCGACCGGTTCGTTCGCAGAAACGATGCGGGAAGCAGGTCTGAATCACGTGCAGATCACGCTGGCTTCGCATCTGGCAAAAGTGCACGATGAAATCAACGGTGTTTCCGCTTTCTCCCAAACCGTGAAAGGGATCGCGAACTGCCTGGCATCGGGAATCCATACGATCACAAATACAACTCTTCTCCAAAAGAACCGCGGGCATGCGGAAGAGATTGTCCGGTTCATTTACAACCTTGGCATCCGCACGTTTGCAATGAACGGCATGATCTATTCGGGAGGAGGTTATTGCGATCCTCAGGCGATTCCGGAAGAAGAGCTGCCTCCGCTGCTGATCCGGATTCGCGATACGGCGCGCGATCTCGGGATGAAGTTTCTGTGGTATACGCCCACGGAATACTGTCGAATGAATCCCGTTGAATTGGAGATCGGCGCCAAGCGGTGCAATGCCGCGGAGTATTCGATCTGCGTTGAGCCCAATGGCGACGTCCTTCCGTGCCAGTCGTTCTACGTTTCTGCCGGGAATCTATTGCGCGATCCGTGGGAGCAGATCTGGAACGGCGAATTGTTCCGAAGTTTCCGGGAACGCGAACAGGATCCGCGCTGGGCCGGGTTGCCGGAAAAATGCTGGGAGTGTCCGGATCTGCCTTTGTGCGGAGGGGGATGCAGGATCGAACGGGAAGCTCGAGACGGGCTGGCGGTCCATCACGAAGGGAGCTGTCATGGCGATCAGCCGTCCAAGCCAAGTTTTGTGCCCATCGAATCGCTGCAGCATATCGGCAAGCGCGCCATGGGACGCGGAGCCGGTGTGAAATGAACCTCGCATTCAGCGAACAGATCAGGAGATTTCTACGCGTTCGTCTTCCCCAGGAAACACCCCGGGTTCAGCACGGCATTTATCACTACAGGCGCGAGCAGGGTGGAAGCGTCACGCGATTTCACTTGCGTGTGGAAGAAGACGGCACCGGACTTCTGCTGGCGAATGCATCGATTGCCGCCCGGCTTTCGTCAAGCGGCGTTTTGATCGCAAAGGCGCTGCTGGAAGGCCGGTCCCGGCAGGACGTGCGCCAGGCAGTCCGCGAAAGCTTCCGCAATGTCAATGACAATCAGTTGGATGAGGATGTACAAAAGCTCACAGGATTCATCGAAACTCCGGCAAATCCGGAAGACAACTATCCGATCTTCAATTTGGATGACCCTGCGACAGCAACACCCCGTGCTTTGTTTGCTCCGTTTCATGCCCAACTGCGTGTGGCGCCTCCGGAGAAGACAAATCCGCTGCTGCAAAAACTCTGGAATAACGGAATCCTTCATGTGACATTCCTGGCAACCGGCTCCAGTTCGGTCCGCCATGCTGTCGCAAACATTGAGCGAGCAGAAGACACAGGAATGATTTCCGGATTGCGAGGAACTGCAACCTGGCTGCAGACACCCGATCTCCTTCGCAGCGCAGCAATGGCTGGAGCGGACTACGTGACTGTGCCGGTCGGATCGGCAGAGCCGGAGATTCATGATGGACTGATGGGCGCTGGAGATTTCTTGGCTGCAATGAAGTGTTTTGAAGATTGTCAGGACCTGGAAGTCTGTTCCGTTGCAGAAGTCCCACTGATGAGGGAGAACGTGCAAGCTTTGGATTCATTGAATCAAATTTTGCGGAAAGCCGGAGTCAGGAACGTCACTTACTGGGCTGTGGCCGGGCAAGACCCTTCCGCGCTGAGTCGAACGCAGATCATCGAAGCGGCGGTACAGGTGGAAGAACTGGCGCATCGCTCCAAGGTCCGGTATGTGTGGCTGCCTCCTGTCTCAGGGAACTGGAAACAAACGCTGGAGGAGGGTCCGCGCACCGCCGGGGATGTTTCGATTCGCGTGGAACCGGATGGATCCGTCTATCCGGCCCGCGGGGAGATGACAGCCGGCGGCAATCTGCTGATTGAAAACTGGCAGACGATCTGGAACCGCGAAATCTTTCGCCGCTACCGGCAAAGAATCGAGACCCCCACACGGTGCGATGTCTGCCCCGGTCTGGAAATTTGCGCCGCCGATTGTCCCGGCGACCCGCGCGGCTGGGCGGCTGGCAAGGATTGAGGATTGAGGATAGAGGATAGAGGATGGAAGATGGAGTGCGGTTTGTAACGCCGCCGTCCC
>CAZDDB010000202.1:0-3916 GCA_964504105.1 uncultured Acidobacteriota bacterium | reverse complement strand
GAGGATAGAGGATAGAGGATGGAAGATGGAGTGCGGTTTGTAACGCCGCCGTCCCGGCGGCTGATCTTTCTGTTCATAGTACTACTAGTATCGTATGCTACTAATAGTGCACTTGCTCAGGAGTATCTCTTCGCCGTTCCGCGCGCCGATCTGGATGTGACTGTGCTTCCCGGCGGTGGAGCCATTCTCGAGTACGACATGGACTTTACGAATGCTCCGGGCGCTCATCCCATTGACATTGTCGATATCGGCATGCCGAACGAGAATTACGGCCTCAATCAAATGGAGGCAGAGGCGGATGATGCAAATCTTACCGATATCCGTCAATCTCAATATGTCCATCCCGGCGTGGAAGTGCATCTGGATTCAAAAACAATTGCGCCCGGCGAATCGGGGAGTATCCAATTTCGAGCTACCGTCGGCGATCTGGTGTATCAGGACACAACACGCAATGATTATGCTTCATTGCAAATCACTCCAACCTGGTTCGATGGAAAATACGTGCAGGGCAACACCAGGCTTACGATCCGTATCCATCTTCCAAAAGGAATTGCAGCCGAAGAGGTTCTCTTTCAAGATGTTCCGTTCACCGGGAAAGAAATAGAGAACGATACCGTGGTTGTCCAATGGGAAGTGGAACGTCCGTTCACATCTGCATATCGTGTGGGTGTTTCGTTCCCGAAACGTGTTATGGAACGGATTGTGACGATGACAATTTCGCAGCTCTTGATGCGATGGTGGAAGGGGACGTTTTCCCTGAATGCCCGGATCGGAATTGCCGTTGCTGCGCTTGTGGGGCTGGCTTTCGTTTTTTTTCGTTTCACCGGTGGCACGGGCGGTTGTCTCTTTTTCATACTGCTGATCATCATTGGAGTCTTTTACTCGCGTCATGATACGACAGAAGTCCTGATCTGGCCTGTGCTGCTTGTCCTCGGGGTAGTAGTAGAAACAGTACGCCGTCGCCGGAAATCCAAATACCTGCCTGCAATTGCCAGTGTCGAAGGTGGTGGAATCAAACGGGGATTGACTGCGCCGGAAGCCGCCATTCTTCTCGAAATGCCGGTAAGCAAGATACTCACTCTCATTCTGTTTGGCATGATGAAGAAGGGGCTCATTCGTCAAACAACCAAAGACCCGGTCCGCTTCTCCAAAGAACCGGCACCGCCTCCCGATGCGATTGTCCAGAGTTATGAGAAGGATGTCCTTTCGATGCTCAAGGATTCTAAAGCGGTTCGAGAACAGGACTTCAGCGAAGGTATCAATAACCTGATCGATTCGGTGGCACAGAAAATGAAGGGATTTGATCTGGAAGAGACGCGGGAATATTACAAGCACATCATTTCACGGGCGTGGACCGAAGCAAAGACCATCGGCAACGTGGAAGAGTGGCAAAGGAAGATGGATGAAAAGATTGATTGGATGATTTTGGATCCGGGGTTCAACGATCGATTCCGCCCCTACAACAATCGATATGTCCCCCGTTCCTACCGGCCTTCCACAACGGGAACGCCCGGAGGTTCCGTGAGCAGACCCTCCGGTGAAGGGGCGCCGCGCTTCAGCGATGTAGCGGCTTCAGTTTCCGGCTGGCTGCAAAATACTGCATCGGATGTGGTGGCAAAAGTGGAGGGAAAAGAGGGAGGCATCGTTAGCTTTGCATCCATGGACAAGGCCGTTTCCAAGGCGATGGAGAGCGCAGGAAGCAGCGGCGGACGAAGCGGGGGTGGTGGTTGTGCCTGCGCATGCGCAGGGTGTGCGTGCGCCTGTGCCTGTGCCGGCGGCGGAAGATAGGCACGGAGGCACGGAGACACAGAGGTAATACAAAATTGCTTTACACTTTGCGAGCTTTGCGTCTTTGCGAGAAATGAATTACAGTTTGCCGGGTAAGGAGTTGCTGCAACGGCAAGCGGAGTGGCTGGCGGAAGCGCGCGCCCGTCTTCTTCGCCTGGCTGGGATCGGGCGCCGCCGGCGAATTCTCGATCTGGGCGCGGGCTACGGTGAGATCAGCTCCGAGTTGCAAAGACGATCCAACGGCCGCGTCTTTTCGCTCGATCGTTCCCGTGACGCTCTTCGGTCCGCTGTCACGCACATCCCGGCAATTTGTTCCGATGTCGCGCGGCTGCCATTCCCGGACGCTGCGTTCGATCTTGTATTCAGTCAGAATGTGTTGCTGTGGATGCACAGTACTATGGATGTAGCAAACCAGGTCTTTCGAGTTCTGCATCCGGGTGGTGTCTGGGTCCTGTTCGAGCCGGACTACGGCGGTATGATCGAGTATCCTCTGGAGTCAGGTACACGGGATCTCTGGATTGCTGCGCTTCAACGCTCGGGGGCCGATCCGTTTGCAGGGAGAAAGCTCCCGGACCTGCTGACAAAGGCCGGCTTTCAGTTGCGAGTGGAGCTCCTTCCCAGGCTGCATCCGCCGGATCCGGCCCGGTTCGATTTTCTTCTGGAACTGCCGCTCACTTCCGGAGAGAGGCAGCGGATCGAGGAGATTCGCAGCAAAACTTCCTCGCGCGATATCGCTCATCTTCCCTATTTCTTGATTCTTGCAGAGCGTTTTTGAAACTGTGATAGAATATGCGGTTTCGGATTGCGGTTTGCGCTTTAAAATTGAAAAGAAGGCGGCGAAAACTCGCGCACGATTGGGTAAAGTGGAAACAGCCCACGGCGAGTTTAGAACTCCCGCATTTATGCCTGTCGGAACACAGGCTGCCGTAAAAGGGCTGACGACGGCCCAGCTTCACGAAGTGGAAGCTACCATCGTTCTTTCAAATACGTACCATTTGTATTTGCGGCCCGGCAGCGAAAGGATCCGTAAACTGGGTGGACTTCACCGGTTTATGGGATGGAATGGACCCATCCTGACGGACAGCGGCGGTTATCAGGTCTTCAGTCTCAGTGATTTGCGCAAAGTGACGCCCGAAGGTGTGCGGTTCAAGTCGCATCTGGATGGTTCGGAACATGAGTTTACTCCCGAGCTTTCGATGGCAGTGCAGCGCGATCTTGGCTCCGATCTGGTAATGGTGCTGGATGATTGCCCTCAATACCCGATCACGGAACAGCAGACAAAGCGTTCGCTCGAAATCACGCACCGTTGGGCGGAACAGTGCAGGCAATTTCCATTAGGGGAGGAGCAGGCGCTGCTCGGGATTGTGCAGGGAAGCACGTATCCGGCGCTGCGGGAAGAAAGCGCAAAGACGCTGGTTTCTATCGGTTTTGACGGATACGCGATCGGTGGCCTGAGCCTGGGGGAAAGCCGCGAGCTGAAGTCCGAAATGGTTGATGCTGCCGTGGCGAATCTACCGGAAGATAGTCTTCATTATCTGATGGGCGTCGGAACACCGGTTGAAATCGTCGCGGCGGTGGGGCAGGGAATTGACCTGTTTGACTGCGTGTTGCCCACGCGCAACGCGCGAAACGGATTCCTGTTTACATCGCAGGGACCGGTAGTGATCAAGCAGAGCCGGTACCGCGAAGATCCGGAGCCGGCAGATCCCGAGTGCGACTGTTATGTGTGCAAGAATTTTTCGAGGGCTTATTTGAGACATTTGTTTATGGCAAGAGAAATCAACTCCGCCATTCTCAATACGTATCATAATGTCTATTACTACTTGAAACTGATGAGACGTATCCGGGAGAGCATCGCAAACGATTGCTTTTCCAGTTCGATGGAGAAATTACAATGAATCTTCTTTTAGCTGCTCAGACTGCTCCTGCTCCCGCAGGAAGTCCCGCCACAACTTTCTTGACGTTGCTTCCCTGGTTGCTCTTTATTTTTCTTTTCTACTACTTGTTTGTTGCTCGTCCCATGAGACAGAAGCAAAAGCAGTTTAAAGACCTGATGTCCACTCTCAAGAATGGAGACCGCGTGTTGACCAACAGCGGCATGTATGGCGTGGTCACAGGGATCACCGAG
>CAZDDB010000201.1:0-7294 GCA_964504105.1 uncultured Acidobacteriota bacterium | reverse complement strand
AACAAACGCACAAACTGCGCAAGACTCTTCACGTAGCGGAGCACACGGCTCAGCAACCTCTCTTTTTCCTCCACCGGTTCGGTATTTTCCGTATCCAGGTGAGAGCTTGGCGCCAGCGGATGATCAAAGTGGGATTCCATTTTTTCTTCTCCTGTAAAAATTATACCTATTTTAGAGACGATTCGCACGCCTAATCTGTTCGCGGAGGGAATTCGTGGAGGCTGGTAACGCCGGCGTCTCGCCGGCCAAAACAGAGATTCCAGCTCGAGGTCTGCCAGCGAGACGCTGGCGTTACAAACCGCAAACATGCCTTCTTCTTCCGTTTTTGGACAGTCTCGCCGACGCTACAAAACTGCTTCCGGCACTCCGTTTGGTGTCTTGGTGGTTTATCTTCTCTTGATTACTTCGTAGATCTGCACCGGTTGGCTTTTGCCTTTCAGTTGCACCGGCTCCAGACGCGCGACCTCAAATTTATCTTTCACTTCTTCGTAAGTGGCGGTGCTGATCAGGATTTGTGCCCCTTTTGCGACGGACTCGATCCTGCACGCAAGATTGACCTCATCTCCGATGACGGTGTAATCGAAGAAGTCCGTCGATCCGAGATTTCCTACAATTACTTCGCCTGTGTTGATTCCCATACCGATTTCAAAAGAGTGTTCCTTTCCTTGCGACTTCCATTTTGATTTCAGCCGCTCCATTTCCTCTTTCATTTCCAAAGCCATCAGTACCGCTCGCTCCGCATGGTTTTCAAAGTAGACCGGGTTGCCGAAGAAAGCCATGACAGAGTCCCCGATAAACTTGTCCAGGGTACCACTGTGTTTGAACACAATCCGCGTCATGTTGCTGAAGTATTCGTTCAGAAGCGTCGAGACTTGCTCGGGTTGCATTTTTTCCGACATCGACGTAAAGCCGCGAATATCCGAAAAGAAGATTGTAAGCCGCTGTTTACGTCCGCTGAGCTGCAACAGGTCCCGGTTGGTGATCAACTCCTGGACCACGTTGGGCGCGACATAGCGTCCGAACAGTTGGGTTACATACCGCCGTTCTGCCGATTCTTCCGCCTGGCGTGTCACAAGACCGATCAATCCAACCGCGATCACTGAAAAATAAACAGGCGATGCCGCAATGAATATCCCGCGAAGAAACAGAATGTAACACGCGGTCCACATGCCGAACAGAAAAAACAGCAGGCACCCAAACACCAGAAACACGTTCCACCGGACTCCAATCGCGAGCCAGATCGCAAGGAGAGACGCAATTCCCAGGACGATGGAAAGTGTCAGGGGTTGCAAGGGTCTGATGAACCTGCGATGCAACAGTGTGTGGATTGCATTCGCATGAATCTCCACTCCGTACATGCTCTGGATCGTCGACTCCTGTTTCGCATTCGGGCGGATAGAGACTTTGAAATAGTCATGTTGGGCGGGATTCATGCTGCCGATCAAAACAATTTTGCTCCGAACATCACCGGAATTGAGATGATTTCCCAGGACTTTGTAAAACGGGATCGATTTGAAATGTCCGGCGGGACCTGTGAAGTTGATAAAGAAGCCTGCGGTGGCTTTCGTTCCGGAATACGGGATTTGTAGATCGCCCAGAATCAGGGAGCCTTCCTGTTTGAGATCCGTCTTGATATCCCCTTCCGGATACAATCTGGAAACTGCGATCTGAACGGAGAAGGGAAGATCGGACACATAATCCTGGCCGCTTGTTTTCAGGTACGGCGGGGGAATCGAGCGCACGGAGCCATCTTCGTCCGGCAGAAAGTTGAGAAACCCTTCGGCCACCTCCTGTTCGCGAAAGGAGGGAAGCGGAACTGCAGGGTTGTCTCTGGAAATGTCCGAAGCCAGAATCACGTTTGCGGAATCTCGAAGGGCGGTAAGGAGTGCTTCGTCCTGCGAAGGATCCGGATCGGGCACGGTGAACAGGACGTCCAGTGCGATGAGCTCTGCGCCGGCGGCAGTGAGCGCTTCTATGGCGCGCGCAAAATCGGCACGCTGCCAGGTTTTGCGTTTCATGCGCTGCCGGCTGTCCGAATCCAGCGCAACAATCACGATGTCGCTTCCCGGATCCACCGGACCGCGAATCTGGAAGAACTGATCCAGAATCCGGAGATCGGCGCGGAGAAGAATTTCAGAGTGAACGAAATAGAAGGACAGGAATAGTACGATCAGGATAGCAATGGAAGAAACAGTTAGAATTTTGCGATTGCGCTCCACTTCATCCTTCCGCCTTCATCCTTCCTGTTTCCTTCAACGCCTCCAATCTCGCTGGACACAACAACCACCACGCGGCACTGTTTGAGTGCGCCGGTCTTCTGATCCACGGCCTTGAGTTTTGCGGCATCTTCATCGCTGACGATCAGGTTTGCCTTGAGCGTGCCTTCCGCGCCGACAGCGTTGACGACCAGCGGTCTGTATCCCTGACGCCGTTTTCTGGAAGAAGTGGATGGGTTGGTTTGTGGTTCATAGCGAACAGCGATCACGCGGGCGTGAGGGAAGAGCCGGGTAATGTCCGCTTCCGGAGCCACGACTGCGTAAGATGCCATCCCGCGCTTTTGTAAATCTTCGCGGTTTACGAGACTTGCCGTATGAACTTCGCGTTTCTGCGTGTCTTTGATCTTGGGAAACAACCCTGGATTCACGGCAACTTTTCGCGCATCGATGACCACTCCCGTAAAAGTCTCAGCTGCCGGCAGTGGAGCGGGTTGGATCTCTTGTGCAACCGCTGGTGGAGCCGGTGTGTAATAACCGTACACGGTCATTGCGAGTCCCTTGACTCCGCGAATCGGAGCTTGCACCGTCACCTGGATTGTTGTTCCGGATTTGGATTCGGTGACCACCTCCGCTCCCTGGATAAACCCTTCCAGCGCATAGCTCATTCGCGGCTCTTCTCCAATCCGCACGCGTTCATCGAGTGGCACGTCGTTGATCATTTCCAGCATATGCGCTTTCGCATCCAGCTCCGCCGCCCTGCGCGCTTTTGCCTGCGCATCGGCGGCGGTGGACTCGGTGATTTGTCCCTTGCCATAAGCGAGAATGATTCCATCGCCCCAATTGATTTCTCCCTGGGGATACTTTTGCACAAAGTTTTTCATCGTCTCGCCGAGTTCTTCGCGGTCCTCCACTTCGGATCCGGCATATTGATCGGGAACGCGGACCATCGCCTGGATTTTTACCCAGTAACGGTTGCCGCGCCGCTGTTCCGCCAGGATCTGATATCTCAGACCGGCCGCGGCTTCGGCAAAAATGCGTCGCGCATCCGGGAGCTGTTCGACTTTGATATAAGTGCCGTAGGCCCTTTCCACTGCATCTCGCGCCGCTGTTGCCAGGGCCACTGTTCGCGCGGCCGCCACGTCCTCACTCCGGATCTCCGCGTCTTTTTCCGAAGTGACAGCTACGAGTTTTCCATCCTGTGCGCCGCAAATCGCCGTGCACAGCAGCAGCAACACACAGCCAAGCCATCTTTTCATTCCTTACTCCACAAGACTCTTTAACCGGTTTACAACCGAGATTGCTTCCGCTCCCGTTACCGGACGTCCCGGATGGAATCGGCCATCCGTATCGGGACTCATTACACCTCCGGAGAGCGCTCTTGACACCATAGCATAGGTAACGCTTCCGGCTGCGATGTCGGGAATCACAACGGATTCACCGTCCAGTTCCGGTTTCTTTCCTTCTGCGATCTCCAGGATTTCCAGAATTCGTGATACAGCCTTTGCCAGTTCCAGTCTTGTTACAGGCTGCGCAGGCTGAAACGTGCGGTTCGGATAGAGATCAAAAATCCCAAGATCCACCGCTTTGCGAATGAAGTTTTGTGCCCAGTGATTGATCGAATCCACAATGATCTGGGACTCGGAAGTCCTGTAACTTTGCAAAACCTCAAGGTTTACAAGAAGCAGAGCCGCAAGCTGCCCGCGATTGATCTGTTCTGTTGCAGGAATCGACTGGAACTCATCGGGCAGGCCGGTCACAAAAATGAGTTTCTTCACTTTTTCGATCTGCTGTCTGGTTTCCGTATCCTGCGGTTCCAACGCAGCCAGGTCCTGCAAGACCGTGAGCGCCTGCTCGTATTCCTTTAAATCCACAAGACAGGATGCGAGCGGACGTTTGATCTCCGGGCTTCCCGGAGTGCGTTCGTCCGCGGTTTGCAGAAAGGGGACGGCTTCAGCGCAATTTCCCTGGCGAATCAGGATCTTCGAAATGTCCAGAGGAATCTCGGAAACCTCCGGGGCGAGTTCGAACGCGCGTTTCAAATGACCGATGGCTTCTTCAGGATTGTTTTCTGAGAGACCCTGCGCCTGTGCCAGATGCTGTTCGGTTGATTTCAGCTTCATGATGTTGCGGTCCTGCTGGATTCCGGGATAATCCGGATTCAAACGAATTACTTCGTCCATTTGCGCAAGCGCTGCGTCGTACTCCTGCCGCAATTCAAATGCGGTACCCAGCGCAAAATGCGCCTGCGGATAATCCGGAAAAAGCTCCAGAGATTTCCGGATGTATTTCTCCGCAGAATCCGGATCTTTGTCCGCAAGATATGTGTATCCGATCGCCAGATATGCGGGAAAATGATCCGGCCAATCCCGGATCACTTTTTGAAATCGGGATCTTGCTTTCTGCAAATTCCCTTTGCTGTACTCCAGATAGGCTTTCTGGAATTGTGAATCGGGAGCGCCTTTCAGAAAGCTCAAAGGACTTTCCAGATGAAGAGACGGCTGCGCGGGAGGGGAAGTCGACGCGCAGCCTGCCACCACCAGCGAAAGAAGCAGCCCGGAGAAGCTAAACGAGAGAATACTGACGAACGCGTTCCGCCAGTTTTTTCGGTACTTCCACATCAAGCTCAATTCGGCCTTCCACATAAACTTTCTTGTAGATTTTACCCTGATCGTGCAATTGTGAGATTAAAGATTGCTGGTTCATTGGTATGGACAGGCGGACCCTTTCCCAGAATGCTGTCAGCTTGAGGGCTGTCAGGTCCATAAGCTGCCGGATCCCTTCGCCGCTCTCAGCGGAGATCGCGGTGACATCCCCCAACCGGTGTTGAAACGAATGCAGAGTTGCTTCCTTATTTTCTGTTAAATCTATTTTGTTGAGCGCATGAATCAGAGGCTTTTCCGAAAGCCCGAGATCCCGAATTGTCTGCTGCACTGCTTCGATCTGTTCGTCCACAGCCGGACTCGAAACATCGATGACATGGATCAGCAGATGCGCCTGGACAACTTCTTCCAGTGTTGCGCGGAATGCCGCGACAAGTTCATGAGGCAATTTCCGGATAAAACCGACAGTGTCTGAGAGCAACACAACCTGACCGTTTGTGGCGCGAACGCTTTTGATCATTGGATCGAGTGTTGCAAACAGAATTGGTGAGACTAGACTTTTTGCGCCGGTAAGACGATTGAAGAGCGTTGTTTTGCCGGCGTTTGTGTAACCCACCAGCGCAACAGACGGCAATGGAATCTGAGTGCGGGAGCTTCTTTGCATTGCCCGGATCTGTTTGACGTGCTCCAGCTCCCGCAGCAACCGGTTCTTGCGAGCGCGCAGACGGCGGCGGTCAAATTCCAGTTTTGTTTCGCCTGGCCCTCTGGTCCCGATACCCCCGCCCAGCCTGGAAAGCGCTATCCCTTTTCCTGTCAGCCGCGGAAGAAGATAATCGACCTGCGCCAGCTCCACTTGCAATTTTCCTTCCGCGGTGCGCGCTCGCTGCGCAAAAATATCAAGGATCAACTGCGTTCGATCCAGCACCTTTCGTTCCAGGATCTGCTCAATATTGCGCATCTGAGCCGCCGTGAGCGGATCATCAAACAAAACCAGGTCGATATTGCGCGCATCGCAGGTTGCCTTGACCTCTTCCAGCTTCCCCTTACCGCAATAATAAGCAGGGTCGCGTTTTGCCCTTTCTTGAAGAAACGTCTGGAGGACATCGGCCCCTGCAGTGATGGCCAGGGTCGCCAGTTCTTCGAGCGACTGCTCCTCCCGCCATTGATTTGCGCGGCCGGTGTAAATTCCGATGGCAATCGCTTTTTCTTTTGGAGGAAGGAGGTCCTTGAGCGGTGTCTTCTTATGCAACGTTAGCGCCCCTACTCGTCCTGGGCAATCCAACCCGGGGGCACAACCTGCATTTTGGCTTCTTCAAGGAAATTCTCGTAATCCTCTCTGGCCTGTTCCAGCATCGCCTTTGCGTCCTCTGCCTGCTGGCACATTTCTTTTGTCGTTTCCTGCATGTTCTGTACTTCCCCTTTTTCGTTGACTACCCGATGTGTCTGGATGGAGGCCCCCTGCATCATTTGACAATCGCCAACAGATTCCTGGTAGACTGCTTCCAGCTCTTTCACGCGGTTTAACAGGTTCTGTGAATCGGCTTTCCACTGTTCTTCCGTTCGTTCTTCGGGTTCTCCGGTTTGTTCTGTGCCTGCGTCTTCTTCGCTCCCGGCGGTTGTGGATCCTCCGCTCATCGGATACTTGCTGCGGAGCCTGTACAGATCGTTTTCCGTAAATTTTCGCGCCGGCTTCTTTGGCTTTTGAAGCGCCGCCGGCTTTTCTTCTTCCGCCGGTTTGGCGGCGGCAACCGGTGCAGGTGGAGTCTCTACTACCGTATTCGCAGCTGCGGTTTTTTCCAGGTCCACACTGGCTTTCTTAAAATTCATTTTTGTCCCGGACTCATCTTCCACAACAAACTTATCCTGATCCTCGCTGATCAGTTTGCCTTTGACAATTTTTCCGTTCTTCAAAACGAGATCATACGAAACTGCGATGCTGGTCAGAGCAAAAAGAACCAATACGCCCAGGAGAATCTTGCCTTTCATTTTTTGGTACTCCTTTACTGTTTATTATACAGGTATCGGCGCCGTGCGGAATTTGTAGCGCCGGCGTCCCGCCGGCCAAATTCTCCCAGTGCAACATGTCAATCATACGCGAGCGAAGCGAGCGTGAAGTCGTTCTTCTACCAAGATACATGTGCTCATGCTCGCTCCCGCTCGCATATTGAAGGATTACTCATTCCATCAAACTATATTCCCCTTCATTGCAAGTATTTAACTGAAAAACTCTGTTTAACCGGGCTTCCGGATGCGCCTCTACACGCCGGGGAGGCTGGGCATCCTGAACTTGCTGCGGGTGGTGTGGGGACGATGTGATTGGATGTTGTATTGTTCATCGGACGTGCGGCGGTAGAGCTCAAGAAAACCGCTGCGGCCGATCAGCGCGAAATGGCGATGAAATTCCGGATCATCATGGAAGCGCTTCCATAACCGGTCATCCTGACCGAGAAACACCCACCCCACTACCGTTTCCGGATG
>CAZDDB010000200.1:0-7309 GCA_964504105.1 uncultured Acidobacteriota bacterium | reverse complement strand
ACCGCATCCACCGGAGTCACCATTCCCATGTCCCCATGAATGGCTTCCGCCGGATGTAGAAACAGCGAGGGCATCCCCGTGCTTGAGAAAGTGGCGGCAATTTTCTTCCCGACAATCCCCGACTTTCCCATTCCTGTGAGGACCACGCGTCCCTTGCATCCGCCAAGGACTTCGATCGCGCGTTCGAAGTTCGAGTCAATTCGATCTAATAGATTCGAGATAGCCCTGGCTTCGCTCTCCAATACTTCACGGGCGGTCTTTCGGATCATGGGCGTTTCGCAATGCGGTCCAGTTCGAGCAGTCTTTCCAGAAGCGAAGGCAAGCGATCCAGGGGGCACGCAGTAGGTCCATCAGAAAGCGCGCGCTCCGGATGGTCATGGACCTCCATAAACAAGCCGTGCACCCCAACAGCAACTGCGGCTCTTGCCAGCGGCTCGACAAACTCGCGCTGTCCACCGGAACGGGTACCCTCCCCGCCGGGCAGCTGCACGCTGTGCGTGGCATCAAACACAACCGCGCACCCCAGTTTCTTCATGATTTCAAGAGAACGAAAATCCACAACAAGATTATTGTATCCAAAGGATGCGCCCCGTTCGGTCAGGATCAAACGTTCATTTCCTGACCCGGCAACTTTGGACGCCACATTCTTCATGTCTCCGGGAGCCATAAACTGGCCTTTCTTGACGTTCACTACCAGGCCGGTCCGGGCAGCAGCCACAATCAAATCGGTCTGCCTGCACAGGAATGCCGGAATCTGCAGCACATCTACAACGGGTGCCAATACGGAAGCCTGGGACGGCTCATGTATGTCGGTAAGAACCGGCACCCCATGCTTTTTCTTCAGATTGGAAAACAGCGACACTGCCTCATCCACACCCGGACCACGGAACGATCCGAAGGAGGAGCGGTTCGCTTTATCAAAAGAAGCCTTGAAGATGTAGGAGATTCCGAGTCCGGCGCAAATTTCCTTGATCCTGCCGCAGAGAAAATCGATGTGATCCGCGCTTTCGATCACACACGGCCCACCGATGAAAAAAAACGGAGCGCCGTCGCGTACTTCGATGTTGTTGCCAATCCGAAAAGGTTTCATAGGTCCGGCAAATAACCACGGAGGCACAGAGACACGGAGATCAGGGCTATTTTTTCTCTGTGCCTCTGTGTCTCCGTGGTAGGCCTCACGGGACTTCTTGAAGCAGCATGCGGCGTTCCTGCTTCTGGTTCTTATGTTCCAACGCAGCGGTAATAAACGATTGGAACAACGGATGGGGAACGACCGGCTTTGATTTATACTCCGGATGGAACTGGCATCCCAGGAACCAGGGATGGTCTTTCAATTCGATGATTTCAACAAAAGTCTTATCGGGTGAATATCCTGAAAAAATCATTCCGAGTTCCCGTAACTGGTCTTCATAGTCTCGATTGAACTCATACCGGTGGCGGTGGCGCTCAGAAATACTTGAACTCTGGTAGATTCTTTCCGCCAGAGAGCCTTCCGTCAATTCGCACGGATAAGCGCCCCGACGCATTGTACCGCCCATATTGATGACTCCCTTGAGGTCCCGCAACATTACAAAAATCCTGTGCGCCGTATCGGGATTAAATTCCGTGCTGTCCGCATCCTGAAGCCCCGCCACGTTTCTTGCGTATTCAATCAGGGCACATTGCATCCCGAGGCAAATACCAAAGAGGGGCACCTTTGTTTCGCGAGCGTACTGGATCGCATGAACCATGCCGGGAATACCGCGAAGCCCGAACCCGCCGGGAACCAGAATTCCGTCGGCATGACTGAGCATTTCATGGGCATTGTCCGGATTGATCTTTTCCGCTTCAATCCATTCAATCTTGACTCTTGTTTCAGTTTGGTACCCGCCGTGATACAGCGCCTCATAAAGACTCTTGTAGGAATCTTCCAGCTCCACATACTTTCCAACAACACCGATCAGCACATCGTGTTTGGAATTTTTGATACTGTGCACCAGCTTCTCATAACTTTCCAAATGCGCTTCGGATTCAGGGAGATGCAAATATTTCAGAATGGTACGATCCAGATTCTCCTGTTTAAACACGAGAGGCACTTCATAAATGGTAGAAACGTCTTTTGCCGTTACAACAGCCTCCGGAGGCACATTCGAGAAGAGGGAGATTTTGCTTTTGATGGAGGGGGGCAAGAAGCGGTCCGTGCGGCAAAGCAGAATGTCGGGTTGCAGCCCGATTTCCCGGAGTTCCTTGACGCTGTGCTGTGTGGGTTTTGTCTTGAGTTCTCCGGCAGTAGCGATGTAGGGCACCAGGACAAGATGTACGAAGATTGCATTCTCTCTTCCCACGTCGAGGCGGAACTGCCGGATCGCTTCGAGAAACGGCAGGCTTTCAATATCGCCCACGGTGCCCCCGATCTCCACGATTACAATATCCACATCTTTGCTGATCCTGTGGATGCAGGATTTGATTTCGTCGGTGATGTGCGGAATTACCTGCACGGTTTTTCCAAGATAGTCGCCTCGCCGCTCCTTATTGATCACCGACTCATAGATCTGTCCGGTTGTATAATTGTTCAGTTTGCCGATCTTAGCCGAAGTGAACCGCTCATAGTGCCCGAGATCGAGATCCGTTTCGGCGCCATCATCGGTAACAAAAACCTCACCATGTTGAAACGGACTCATCGTCCCCGGATCAACATTGATATAAGGATCCAGTTTCAGGAAATTCACCCGGTAGCCGCGTGCTTCCATCAACAACCCGATCGAAGCGGACGCAAGTCCTTTCCCCAATGCTGAAACCACCCCACCCGTAACAAATATATATCTCGTCATAGCTTCCCTCTTTTCTATCACCCTTTGCGTTCTTCTCCGCAATCCCGGAGGGCGGGCGTCCCTGCCCGCCGTTCCACGCACTGGCGGCCACGGAGGGCCGCCCTACAAAACCAAGAGTTTATGCCAGAAGGGCAGGATTGCTCCCGACCAATCTCCGGATCCGCTCCAGATCCTCGGGAGTATCAATCCCCATCACTCCAGCGTTCGATTCACCAACGGCAATCCTGACACCATGCTCAATCGCGCGCAGTTGTTCCAAATCCTCCAGAAGTTCCAGCGGCGATGGATCCCAGCGCGTGAACTGCATCAAGAACTCCCTCCGGTACGCATACAGCCCTACATGCCGAAAATAGTAGCGCAGCAGCTCCGGCTTCTTGCGCAGCAGATCCCGCAGTGCAAGGCCCGGAAATTCCTTTGTGCGGGGATACGGCAGCGGAGCGCGCGAAAAATATACTGCATATCCGCGATGATCCGTAACGACCTTCACCACATTCGGATTCCAGAGATCTTCCAACTCTTCCACCGGAGTCTTGAGTGTGGACATCTCCACGTCGCAATCTGCAAGCAGGCGTACCGCTTCATCAATTGCCGCAAATTCAAGTAGCGGCTCGTCCCCCTGGATGTTCACTACCACATCTGCAGGAATCTTTTCTACCGCCTCCGCAATCCGGTCGGTTCCCGACCGGTGATCGCTCCGCGTCATCACTACATCGGCGCCAAAGCCCCGGGCGCTCGCAAAAATGCGCTCATCGTCCGTGGCAATCAGCACCCGCTCCAAAGTCCTGGCACGGCTCGCTCTGTGATAAACGTGATAAAGGAGAGGCTTCCCCTGCAGATCTGCCAGCGGTTTCCCTGGCAGGCGACTGGATCCGTATCTGGCCGGTATCACACCCACTGCAGATAGCATGTTAAAAACAACAAGCATTGTATTGAAAACAGCAGAGTGTGTCAAATCTACTATATTATTAGCAGGGGCGCGTGGCATGCGCTCGTTACCGAAGAGCGGGGCGCACGTCGTGCGCACCTACAATCACCAGATGTAGTCTTTTGCGTACCCGCGGACGGATTTGCCGGCGAGGATGTGGAACGTCCGGATCTTTTGAAGCATCACGGGGGAAAGCTGCGCAAGAGGGATATAAAGGATTCTCTTGCCGTAGCGGCCCGCAACCACCTGGAGGAAGGGACGGGGTGGTTTGGGCCCCGCATAGAGAACAAACCGCTCGAAGCCATAATCGATTCCGGCAAGAAGAAGCCGTTCGGCATAGTTGGTCGCCATCCTGTAAGCAGAATCCCCAAAAACATCAACCAGTCTTCCGGGAGGCATCGTCATGAGAAAGCCACCGTAGAGCGCCTTTCTGATTCCGGGTCCGGCCGGACGCTCCTCCGGATCAGTTGCATAAAACGCCATGTCTGATTCCTGATGATGCTCCCCAAGCCACGTCATGGTGCAGGGATAGTTGGTGCTGTCTTCATCAAAGATGACAACGAGTGAATCGACACTTCCCTTTACCGGCATGCATTCCTGCACAAAGATCTTTCCCGTATGCCAGTTCCGCACTGTTTCACGTAAATCGATTCGATCCAACAAAGAAGCTTCGAAAGTCCGTTCGCGTTTCCTTTCCTAGCTCAGTATCTTCTTCCCTTTGGTCCGGAGGTAGCTGCCGTAACCTTCGATCGCCAGATCCTCAGGCTGATAAGAGCATATGCTGAACGGATCAAACTGCAGCTTCAAATCCTTTCCCCGTTGTTGCTTTTCAGCACGCCGCAGGAAGCGCGGCAGCGTTGCGCGGGGTTTCAGCGGCGCATGCGGGTTCATCCGGACCTTCTGGATCAGCGGGAAGATGTCTTCGGCACGCAGATCGATCACCTCCAATTCGCTCGGGCCTTCCTGCGGCGAATAACTCGTCCCGATTTCCCACATGCGATAGCAGAAATGGGAGCTGACGCAACTTCTCCCCGAAACAAGAAGCTCATAAAAGCCCGGCAGAAGCATATGTTTAATAGCCGCGTATTTACGGGCGAAGTTGTTGAGCAGAAAGATTTGCTGCGGGTTGATCGCACCGCCTGTTTCACGCTCGAAGAAGGATCTACACCAGAGCAGATAGCGTGTCAGGATTTCGCGCCTGTCCTGCGAAAACGATGCCGTGTCATCCTGGGCCCGAACGGCGTATTCAACCAGGTCCTGTGCCCTGTTTCCATCAAGAACCTGCAGCAACTTTTCGTTCGGAACGAAGCGCGTATCGCTGTGTTGGAAACTGTGACCGGAGCGCTGTTTTTCGTACACAGCCGTGAAAAAGGGGAAATATCCCATAATCTCACCCAAAGATCGAAGGCTTAGATGATACAGCCTTGCCTGAACTGGGCGCTCAAACGGCTGAGGCTGCTCCACTTCAAGAGCTTTCTTCAAGCCTTGAAGATGCGAAAGGCCGCACAGAACCAGCACAGGCCCCTTCGCGGACGCGGTGTCCTGGCGTACAAATTCCTGAAGACGGTAAGCCATGGCGCGCTCACGAATGGAGTCAAAATCCAGCGGGATTGCCCGCAGACTGTCCAGCACCATGCGGCAATATCTTCGGTGTCCAATATGCGCAACGGCATATGGGTCCGGTACCGGCTCCTGTATATCCGGATAATCAGGAAGCGCCAGATCCATGCAGAGAAGCGAAAGGCTACGTTCGTGTGCCGACCGCGCAGCTTCAACAAAAGCATCGATCGGCTCGAAGCGAATGTACTGTCTGGTCTTTTCGCCATGCACCAGGACAGTAATCCTCGGCAACCTCTGAATGGCCCGTGCAACCAGGTCACGAAAGGGATGTGGATATTCGACTGCTACAGCAACCGGGTGCAGTTGTTCAAACGCTGCGCGAACGGCAAGCGTGAACTCATAGGAATGATGAACGACCGGCACAATGGCAAATGGGCCGGTCCGTTCAATGAAAAGTTCCACAGGTTTTCACCAAACCGCGGTAGCGCGGGCATCATCCTTTATTCAAAGGTTTTCTGTGTAGCGCATCGCGCTTTCACCCAGAACTTTCAGCATCGATTCCCGGATGAGCGCCTTCAGATCCGCCGGGCCATAACTGAGCCGTTTCGCTACATAACGAGCTACATTAATACCGTCACGGACAGTAAACGGCTCTTCAGCAACATGGCATCGTTCCAAAAAGTCGGCGACATAGTGAAGGATCTTTTCATCCACAAAAGGTAGATTTTCCCGCAGGATGGCCATTTCTTCTTCCCGTTCGGGAAAATCAATGAAGATTTGCGGCTGCAACCGTGAGTGGATGTATTCGGGAATTTCAAACGTGCTGGCATCATCGTTCATAGTGGCCACAATCCGAAAGTCCGGATGCGCGGCCACTTTTATCCCGGCAACAATCGATTCAATATAACGCCGTGTGTCCAGCAACGGCGCAAGCGAAGCCCAGGACTTTTCCGACATACGATTTCCTTCATCCAGGATGGCAATTCCACCGGTCAGCATTGCCGTGACGATCGGACTCGCCACGTACTGGATCTTTTTTTCATCCGCGATGACGGGTGTAATCAGCAGATCTTCCGGCCGCGTGTCCATGGTTGCCTGAAAAATATAGACTTGTTTGCCGAGCATTTTTGCAGCCGAATAAGCAAGGGTTGTTTTCCCAACTCCAGGCTTGCCGATAATGCGAGGCGATAAAGGAATATCCCGCTCGTCCACAATTTTCCAGCACGCGTGAAGCTGCAACAGCAGTTCGTCCTGTCCGATCCAGCGCATGGGCAACTCATCCGGATGTGCGAGAAAGATGGAAATTCCTTCGATCTCCATCTTACGTCTCCGGTTCCCACTCTCTTTTTCTCCCATTCGCGAATTCTCCATTAGATATAGCCTTCAGCCAGTGTGCGTGTTTCCTGGTTTGGATCAGAACGCGCAACGTTCTGAAGTATCACACGGGATTGTTCCCTGCTGAGCTCACCCAAAAGTCTTACTGCCGCGGTGCGTTCCGCAGATTCCGCTTTGTTGGCCGGCGCCTGTTCGAGCACCGCGCGGGCCAGAACAACTGCCTCGATAGAACGGAATTTCAACAAGGACTGAAACGCAGCTGCGCGGAGATCGGTATCCGAGGGGGTAATGCTTCCTGCAATCCCCAGCAACACCGGTATCGCATCGGGTACCCCGGCCAAGCTGGAAAGATGGATTGCCTGCAACCGGGACGATCTGTCCGGATGCTGAAGCAATCGCAAAATGATTGCCGCATCTGCAGCGGAAGGGGATCTGTACAGGTTCTTGATGACCTCCTTCGCCACTCGGGGGTCCGGGTGCGAAGCTGCCTTCATGAGCAAGGTTGGAGTTTCGCGCAAGATGATTTTCCCAAGAATGGTAATCATGTTCCTCACCACGAACCAGCGGGGATCCAACATCCTCTTTTCCATTTCGGGAATCAGGAAGGCGGGATCGAGCCGCTGCACGTGATTGATCCAGTGGGCGCGGGCTTGAGTATCTTCTTCCTCTGCCAGAGAAT
>CAZDDB010000199.1:602-7393 GCA_964504105.1 uncultured Acidobacteriota bacterium | reverse complement strand
CGAATTCTTCATAGATGTACGAGATTCCCTGCCTGTCTAATTCGCCACAGAAAATCCGGGCCCCCAGATCAAGAGCGAATTCGTCACGCCGGCCACAGTCCAGATAGACCAGACCGAATTCCTTCAAGTTTTGCCCCTTGTGTTTCACGATTTCCACCGGATCCATTTTCTTCCAACGCGCCCAGACATCCTCACGCAATCTTCCCGTCGTCTCTTCAAATGGTAAATCAAATAAGTGAGGCAAACTATCCGGATTTGGAGAATAACAGGCTGACATGGCCACCAAATCCAGCACCGCGTGGTCCTCCTTTCCGGTCTTGGGCAATTCGTCAAACCGTTTCAGGAACACGGATAGTCCGCCGAACTTCTCCAGACTTCGCTGCGCCGCGGGAAACTCCTGCGGGTAGGCATATTCGAAATACATGTCGCCGGAGTGACAGGCCACCGCCGAAAACAAACCGGGATGATCCATGGCGATGGTGATAGCGCCATAGCCTCCGCTTGATTTTCCCATAACTCCGCGGAAACGGCGGTCTCGCTTTACACGGAATTTCTTTTCCACAAAGGGAAGGACCTCTTCGATGAGATAAGAGCGATATGCGCCCACGGCAATCGAATCCAGATACTGGCTGCCTCCGTACCGGGTAAAACAGTCGGGAAATACAAGAATCATTTCCTCCATCCCGGATGCGATCAAAAGGTCCATCCGCTCATCGATGCTTGGAATCCAGGCCTGAAAATTGAACCAGCTGCGGCTGCTTCCCGTAAAACCGGCCAGACACAGCACCAGCGGGTACTCCGTACTACAAGTATCGTACGATGGAGGTAGATAGACCGGGAGAAGCCGGCTGGACGGATCGTTCAGGGGATTTTGCCGGAGAAGATTGCTTTCCAGTTGTTCAAACGCAACGCTTCCTTTCTTCATCCGGAGCTTAGAATTTTTTGATCAAACCGGCGGTGTATCGCAATCCCGACAGCGGGCTGGGACACGCGTAAAACCGGATCTCCGGCCGAACTCCCCAGCTTTCCGAAAACCAGAGATTCATGCCGGCCCCGCCGGAGATTCCACCCTTGATCCCGATATCCTTGGTTGGCGCATGAAAGATACCCTCGGGTGTTTTTTCGACCTGCTGTTCATAAGCGCCTACGATTCCCAGCGATATGAAGAAATCCGATGAAGATCCCAAGTGCGCCACGCTTGCCAGAAATGTTCCCCCTCCCCAGATACGGCTTCTTTGCCGCTCTGGATTAAAAAACCGGTTCGTCACGGTATCAAAACGGGTATCCAGTGTCTCCGTGGAGCGCGCGTACGCCCCGTCCAGCTCAAAACTCCATCGATCCGTGAAGTGCCTTCCAAAGGAAGCGCCAAACGTGTAGCCGGTTGTTCCAAAACAGCCTGCTTCATCGCAAAGGGACGCACCGCCACCAAACATGGAAAGCTGCCAGGGATACGTTGATTCCTGCGCCGAAACGGAAATCGGGACCAAAAACAGAAGAAGCCATAAGTACTTTTTCATACGTTGTTCACCTCCCGAACTGTGTTGCGGAATTCAATCCTTCACCGGTACACCCGGAGCCGGACATCATCCAGAACCACGGCAGAATCAAAGTCCTTGTCGAAATGATTGCTCAGTGAAAACTCAAGCGCGATGGGGCCGCTTGCCATCTTCGAAAGAACAGGTTCGTGAAACGCGCGATAGTACGATACATGCAGGTACCCGGTTTCGTACTTCCAGGTAGGATTGCAGAAGCTTTCGTGAAAGCCGGATTCGCCCTGAATCATCAGATTTTTGGATCCGGGGGCTGCACCGGAATCATCAATGGCGGCAATGACAACGGGACCCGCTTTGGTGAGCAAGCGAACCACAAAACTGTCGGTCCCCAAATCGGAAGACGTATTTTCATTGGTCAAGAATTTTACGGTAAAATCGACGCGTATCCTTCCTGGTTTGAAAGGCAACGGCAACTGTGGAGATCGAAAGATCGTCTCCAAACCTTCCAACGAGGAGGCGCCGCACATCGTAATCGGATCCCCCTGGGAATTGTTTGTACTGAAAGCAACCCAATAACGGCCGGAAGGCTGACCCGCACAAAAAGAAGGGGCCACACACAAATCTCCGGAAATCCGCCAACCGCTCAAATCAGCATTTTCAAAGTTGGCATCGAGCAGAAGAACCCCGTCTTCCGCGCCAAATACGGGAAGCGACAGGAGCAGGACGAAGGCAATCGAGACGGTCCATCCCTTCATTGTCGCTCATTATAACGGTCAAACAGTATTTGAATCAAGCCTTCGTGCTGTCCTCAGTACCTCTTCATCCCTTTTGCGGTCTTTGCGGTCTTTGCGGTTTAATCCTTACGGGCGCAGGTTTTTTGTTGATCTTCTTGAAGTCTTTCAAAAAATCAATTTTCTTTTTTTCTTTTCCCATAACTTTGGACCTTGGACTAATCATACGGCCGGATGAATTTGGTTTTACAAGTACCGCATTGATCGATCGTCATCCTGCGATAATCCTTTCGCCCCTGCTCATCCAATCCATCCGGATACGGTTCGATGGTGGTGTAGTGCAGCACTCCCATATGGCATTTCGGGCACTCGAAGGATTCGGTGTATTCCAGATCTTTGGTGAGTTCCTTCCAGCGCGTTGAGCTGTCCATCGGCGTCCCATCGTTCATGATATCATTTTGGCCATGGCAGAAAAGCCACAGGAAGAACAGGCCGAAGAAAAGCCGGGCGGCCAGTTGCTTGGTTGTTTTTTTGCATTGTGTCTTGTGGCAATCATTTTTCTTTTCCTCTTTATTTTCATGCGCTCTTGTTAGCCGCCTATGAAAATCCATTTTTTAGGAGCGACCCAAACGGTTACGGGCTCCCGGTTCCTTGTGGAAGAAAACGGGATCAGAGCGCTGGTGGACTGCGGCCTGTTTCAGGGACCCCGCATGTGGAAAGAGCGCAACTGGAATGAGTTTCCCGTTGATCCGGCATCCATCGACTGTGTCATCCTGACGCATGCACACATCGATCATTCCGGCTTTCTTCCCAGGCTGAAGATGCTGGGATTTCGGGGCGCGGTTTATTGCACGCCTGCTACGGCTGAGCTGCTCGGGCTCATGCTTCCCGATTCCGGTCACCTGCAGGAAGAAGATGCTTCGTACGCAAATAAGAAAAGATATACAAAACACGATCCTGCCCTTCCTTTGTATACTGAGCAGGAAGCCCGCGAGGTGCTTTCATTTCTCAGGCCGGTAGATTTTTACTCGGAACATGCGTTTGCTCCGGGATTCACCTTTAAGTTTCACCGCGCGGGACATATCCTCGGGTCGGCCATGATCGCGATCGCCTCCCGCGGAAAGACAGTTCTCTTCAGCGGGGATCTCGGAAGACCGGCCCAGTTCATCACCAAGAAACCGGACGACATCCTTAGCGCCGACTGCCTGGTTCTCGAATCCACATACGGGAACCGGCTTCATCAAAGAATCGACGTCCGGGAAAAACTGAAAGAGATCATCCGGCGCACTGCCGCCTCAGGCGGCACACTGCTGGTTCCCGCATTTGCGATCGGAAGAACGCAGGAATTATTGTTCTTGCTGAGACAACTGGAGGAAAAGAATGACATCCCAAAACTGCCGGTGTACATCGACAGTCCAATGGCGATACACGCCCTGCCGATTTATGACCGGTATCCGATCGACGCTTCTACAGAATTAGAAAAACTGACACACAGGGATCCGACTCCGTTCCTTTGCCATCATATTCATGCGCTGGAGACGGCGCAGGAATCGATGACTCTCAACAAGATCATCTTTCCTTCGATTATCATCTCCTCCAGCGGCATGGCAACCGGCGGCAGAATCCTTCATCATCTGAAGCGCAGGATCGAAGATCACAGAAACACGGTGCTGTTCATCGGTTTCCAGGCGGAAGGCACCAAGGGCAGGTTCCTGGTGGATGGCGCGCAGGAGATCAAGATTCACGGGCAGTTTTATAAGGTACGCGCTCAGATCGAGTACATTGACGCGCTCTCGTGTCATGCCGATTACGAAGAGGTGCTGCAATGGCTTACATCGTTCCGCAGCGCGCCCCGCTCGGTCTTTCTGGTGCATGGCGAGGAAAGTGCCAGCGCGGGCCTGGCGGAAAAAATCCGGAAAAGTTTTGGCTGGAACGTTCGCGCTCCGGCCTATTTGGAAAGCGTGGAAGTCCCATGAAAGAAAAATTGTGCCGGAACCGGCCCAAACACAAACGAGTGATTTGTGGCTAATTGCCTGGATATTTGTTGTCGATCTCGCGTTCCTTGCGTCTCTGTCTTGCTTCCGATTCGGCGCGGGACCAGTAATATGCGTTGAAGTCGGCAAAGCAGAAAGTCGCCGCAAGATCCTGATGCTCGGACTGTAAAAGACGCATCATGGCCTGGCAGAGCTTGCGGTAACCGGGATGCCCTTGCGGGGTTGTTCGAAGCTCGATCAGGTGCATTGCTTCGCGGAAGTTCATCCCCATCATCCAGCGGATTTTATACCCGAACAGGACCGCGTATTGCGCCGGCTCTGCGCCCAGTTCGCGGGTCATTGCGCTGTGGAGATCTGCGGATTGAGCAAAACATTCCATCGTCTTTTCTTTCATGCCGATCGCTTCCAATTCTTCCGGCAAGTCGTAGCCGAGACCGGGATGAAGCCACTGGCGCTCCTGACTCAACATACGATGGCGCTGGAGGTCTCGATACGCTCCGAAGTCCGCCTGCACGTCGAACAAAAGCGGGTAACCCTGTTCGAATGCGCGGCCGGGCCGGTTGCGCCGGTTCTTCCGTTCCCCCACATACGTCGCCAGCGCCCTGCCGCGTTTTTCCTGCGATAATTGTCGTACTATGGCGAGTAATTGGCGGAACGGATGCCTCGAATACGGATAGAGGCATGCCGCAATCGTCTGCTCCAGAAGGGCAGGAGGATCTTTCGGCATCGGAAGAAGAACGCAATCGTGCTCCGGTTCAGGAAGAATATCCTGGAGAAGCTCCGCGGCCAGCAAGCGCATCTTTGCCTCTCGTTCCACCTGATATTCATCCGGTTTGGCGCGCTTCACAAATTTCGGGATGATCTTGTTCAACTCCTCGTGGGCATCCATGGCTCGGCGGCTGCACTCGGGAAGGCCACTGCTGTATAGCTTGGTCAGCAACCCCTGATAAAACCTGCCATTTCCAAACAGACCGACGTTGGTGAGAGTAGCGGCCGGAAGCAGACAACGCAAAACGTCGCACGCTTTCGTTTTCAGATCGAAGTTGTAGGTGGTCCGGAATTGTTTCCGGAAAACTTCGGAATCCATGGCAGAGTATTTTTCGGCGCGGCCGGCGCCGCGGATATCGTATTCCGCTTCTTCCAGCGGCTTCAAACTCCGGAAATGTTCGGTTAGGGGATTCACACAAGAAGCATACGTGTCAAAGACAAAATCCAGCGTGCGGACGTACTGTTCGCCCACCTGAGAATTCAGAATTTCTTCACCACGATAGTAGCGGTACCGGTCTTCCGCATCTTTCTGGTAATAAAATACGTAGCGCGTCGACTGCTCGATCGGCGATCCGCCAATCCGGCAATCTTCTACTATTTTTGTAGCAAGGTTGGACACCTGTTCCAGGGCAAGATGCGCACCTTCAAGCTCTCCAACGCTGTCGTCTCCATACTCATTGAGGATCCTTTCGATCAGTTCTTGCGTGCGGGTTACGTTCAGTTCTCCATCTTTGAGGAACTCTTTGAGGAGGGTGCGGCGCAAACCCGTCACCGCGCGGCTGTAGCGCGCATAGATCGATCCTGCCAATCCGGGAATGTTGACACAAAACGTATTGCCTGTGGGATTCGTGACGTAACGCGACAGGATTGCGATTTCTTCCGGGGTAAATTCGTCAGACATAGGCAGGGTTTATTTTAAAGAAAGTGGGCGGTGTGCGAGACCGCCCCACTTCTACAATATTAGCAGTTGGACCAGCCACAGGCATGGCACTTTTCACAACCTTCCTGCTTGACTGTGGGACTGCCGCACTCCACGCAAAGGTTGCCTGTGGCAATCGCAGGCGCATCGGAATCCACTTCCCCTTTGGGTATGTCCTGCTTGGACTCCAGGTACTTGTGCAGCGCACGCGCAATCGCATCCGGTACAGAACGGACCCGCTTGGACCCAAAACCAACATCACGGGATCCACCGATCCCCTGCAGATGACGGACGATCAAATCCACACGCTGATCGGATGTCAATGGAGAAGGCATTCGCAGCATCAGCGAAAGACTGCGTCCCAGCGCTTCCGCATCGGCCGCCACATCCGAACCCGCTTTTCCGACGTTGACAAAGATCTCAAACGCCTCGCCGCTTCCGTTTTCATTTACGGTCGTGTACACAGTGCCGTGAGGCGACTCAATCTTGATCGTGCGGCCGAGCAAAATATCGGGACGTCCCTTCATGGTCATGGTTTGGATCTGCGGAACCAGTTCAGGAGTCTTTGCGCCGTGCGTCAAAACCTGCATCGGCTTGCAGCCGTCGCGATACACGGTGATTCCCAGACATCCCGTCTTCCAGGCCAGCAGATATGCATCTCCCACGTCTTCGGGTTTTGCGTCGTTCGGCAAATTGATTGTCTTGGAAACCGCGTTATCCGTAAATTTCTGGAATGCAGCCTGCATCCGAACATGCGATTCCGGCGGAATTTCATGCGCAGTTCGGAATAGATTCTTCAACTCATCCGGAAGATTCGTGTCTCCGATGGTTCCGTGCTTGCGCACCTGTTCTTTTAAAGATTCGGACCAGTATCCCTCTTGGCGCA
>CAZDDB010000199.1:0-592 GCA_964504105.1 uncultured Acidobacteriota bacterium | reverse complement strand
AGAAGGGGTTGAAAAACTCAAAACCCAGTCTGTGCTTGAAATAGAGACCGAAGATCGGTTCAATTCCGCTGGAGCAGCCGGCAATGATGCTGATCGTTCCAGTTGGCGCAATTGTTGTGACGGTGGAATTGCGCAGCGGATACTTTTCTTTGTAAATCGATTCGGACCAGCGTGGGAATGTGCCTCGCTCTTCTGCCAGCGCACGCGATTCATCGTGAGAAACTTCTTCAATGAACTGCATGACTTTCTCCGCGAGCTGAAGCGCTTCTTCCGATTGATACGGAATGCGCTGCTGGAATAGAAGATCGGCCCAGCCCATCACACCCAAACCGATCCGCCGGTTGTTCTTTACAATGTCATCGATTTGTTTGAGCGGAAACGGATTCCGTTCAATGACATCATCCAGAAACCGTACGGAAAGGCGTGTAATGCGGTCCAATTCGGCAAAATCAAGCGCACCGTCTTTGATGAGAAAACCCAGATTGATCGAACCCAGATTACACGACTCATACGGATAGAGCGGCTGTTCACCACACGGATTGGTAGATTCCACCGGGCCGCATGCGGGAATCGGATTGGCCTGCCCGCTGTT
>CAZDDB010000198.1:6608-7394 GCA_964504105.1 uncultured Acidobacteriota bacterium | reverse complement strand
TGCGGTTTGCTGACGGCGCATAGGCTACGTCTGAGGTGTAGTATTCGTCTGCGAGGCCCGCAAAATGATGTCCGAACTCATGGACAAAAATGTACGGCGCCCACAGGCTATCTGCAGCAACAGTTCCGTACAGATTAAAGATTCCACCCCCTCCGTAGGTTTGGTTATTCACCAGGATCTCAACAAACTCATAGGGCGCAAGCGAGGCGATCTCACGGAACGCGCGGTTCTCAAAAGTCAGGATGTACCGTTCCGATCCGAAGGCATCATAGGTCGAGCCCGCAGGGTTCTTCCGGTAAATCCCCGTGGACGGCCGGGAAATGCCGGACTCGTTTGCGTGCGGACAAATCGCCCATACATTAAAGTCCGTTTTCCGTTCCTTGAAAGGGGAGGTGGCAAACAGAATGTCGGAAAGGCGCCGGGCGTCCTTTTCAAACTTATCCAGCTCCGCCGATGTGTACCCATCTCCAAGAATCAGGAAATCCACTTTTGTAGCGGGATCCCCGCTCTTCTTCAGCTCCATTACAGGATAGGAAAACTGCGGCTTTGCCCGGTCAATGAAGATATCTTTCGGATCAAGCAAAACAGACCAAATCTCGCGAAACGCGTTCTTCGCATCGCGCTTTTTCAGCACGATTTGAACCGGCGATTCGGGTGCCGGAAATCGAAGCGACTCGTGATACGTGCGATTTATTTCCTTTGCCTCGTCGGTTGTTTCCCATTCACCGTAGATTGAGGCAAATCCGCGTGAGTAAAGAATGTGGTTTGTGTTGCGGTCAATGACTT
>CAZDDB010000198.1:1519-6598 GCA_964504105.1 uncultured Acidobacteriota bacterium | reverse complement strand
TTCCCAGGTTTGTGTCGTCGACCGGTTTTTGCGGATTGCCGGGCCAGGGAAGCGGCTCCACAACAAAACGGTCCACACTGAACATTTCTTGCGAAGCATTGCCGGTGTGATAGTAGTCAAGTCGCATTGTTGCGGGGGCTGCAAAAGCGGTTCCTGCACAAAGAAGAACGAATAGACACAGAATTTTTCTTAACATGAACCGAATTGTATCATTGATTATTATTTGTGGACGGCGGGCGTCCCTGCCCGCCATTTGGAGAACGGTCAACTTGCTGCGGGCACGGAGGCCCGCAGCCCCAGGTCGCTGAACTCAATCCCCGGCGGCGGGAGCTTCGGCGGCACCGACCACCGGTTTTCTGTGCTCGGAAAGCTTCCAAACACGGCGGGCCCATGCTGCCGCATCATCAAAGAGGATGTAGACGTAAGGAAGAATGATCAATGTGAGCACAGTGGAGGCCGTGAGACCTCCGATGACGGCGCGCGCGAGCGGATAATAGCTGAGACCAAGCAATCCGCTGTTTCCGATCGCCAACGGCATGAGACCAAGGATCGTTGTGCCTGCAGTCATCAGAATCGGACGCAGGCGGTCATCGCCTGCCTGCAGCAATGCTTCCTGTTTTGTCATTCCCGCCTCGCGCAATTGGTGAACGCGTTCGACCAGCACGATTCCATTGCGCACCACAACGCCGATCAAGATCATCAGTCCGATCTGGGCCATCAAGTTGAACGGGCTCGCAGTGACCAGCAGTAACCACAAAACACCGACCATCCCGAAGGGGATTGAGATGATGATAGCCAGCGGATGGATCAGTGATTCAAACAGCGACGCCATGACGATGTAAACAAGGATTAGAGCCAGAGCGAAGTTGACCAGCATGATCTTGTTTTCTTCATCGTTTTGCTGCACCTGCCGGTCAAAACTCCAGGAATATCCAGGAGGATATTTCACGTTGTCCATGATTGTAGCGATTTGCTTCCTCGCTCCATCCCAATCCTTTCCTTCGTAAATTGCTTTGAGTGAAAGAAAATTCTTGCGGTTCTGGCGCTGAATCACGTTTTGACCTTCGACAAGACGAAAATCCACAAAAGAGCGGAGCGGAACGGGTCCCTGAGGAGTTGTCACCGCAAGATTCTTGAGATCTTCAATATTTTCGCGATCCTCCAATCGAAGACCGACAATCATTTCGATCTCTTTTTCGGGTGTCGTGTACCGGTTGAGCCGCTGTCCGCCAAGACAGAACATAGCGATCTGGGACAGATCCCGGGGAGTAATGCCTGCTTTCATTGCTTTTTCTTTATTCAACACCATCTGGACTTCGCGTCTACCGGTATCTGCGTCCAGGCGTATGTCCTCCACTCCTTTGACCTTCGCAATGGTGGTTTCTGTGTCACGGGCGAGTTGTTTTAGACTTTCGAGATCTTCACCGTAGAAATATACGGAGAAGAATGTAGAAGTGCCGCCGGACTGCTGATCATCATCGTCAAAAAAGATCTTCACTCCGCCGAACTTGGGAAGATTCTCCCGCACCATCTTCCGGAACTCCTTCGCCTTTTCGTCCGGCAAGTTTTGATCCGCAAACGTGATTACAGTGGCAGCATCGCTATCCTGGAAGTAACTATAGACGGATTCCATCGGATACTTCTTTTTTATGGTGTCGATGTATTTCTCCACCTGTGTGACTACCTTCTCAGCGTCCGACTTATAAGTGAAGTCCACGAATTCATAAACCAGGCGTTGGCGCTTGTTGCTGGTGCCTGCAAACTGTCCCGTTTGCAGACCGAGCTTACTGGGGAGAAACATGCTGGCCAATAACAGCACAACACCCAGAACGGTCAACCATCGATGCCGGAAAGTCCACAGCATAAGGCCGTTGTAGTGTTTCTTGAGCCAGACAATCCAACGCGCGTCCTTCATTTCATGATCATGCAGAAAGCGTGAGGTGACCAGAGGGATGAGCGTCAGGGATACAACCAGTGAACAGAGCAGGGTAACAGTGATTGCAACTCCGATTTCAGAAAGGAAGGTTGTGATGTTGGTCTTTTTTCCCACAATCAATGGGAGAAACACAATGATCGTAGTCAGAGTCGAAGCGGTGACCGCCAGCGTAACCAGCTTCGTTCCTTTTTCTGCGGCCTGCATTCGCGACAGTCCTTCCTGTCGGCTCTTGTAAATCGATTCGAGCACAACAATTGCGTCATCCACAAGCATTCCAACCGAGAGCATCAATCCCATCATGGACATGACATTGAAAGTGTGGCCCAGGTAATATAGGGCTGCGGAACCGCACAGAAGCGATATGGGAATGGCAGAGCTGACGACCAGCGTCATGTCAATGCGGCGCAAGAAGAGATACAAAATGAGAATGGCAAAAATACCACCCCAGATGCCGCCATCCGTAATTCCTTTGAGTCCGTTTGTAATTTCCGCCGCCTGATCTTCCCAGATGAAAAGACTGATTCCTTTCAAATACGGATCGTTTGGAAACTGATTCTTGATCAGTCCGGTAACCTGCGTGGCTACTTCTACCGTATTCGCAGTTGGTTCCTTGTAGACTTCCACCGCCACCGCATACGAATGGTTTAGATGACGTCCGAATTCCTGAGCAGGCTCCTCGTATTTCACTTCAGCGATGTCCTTGAGGCGAAGTCCCTGATCGTTGATCGGTAAATTTGTCAGTGATTCGAAGTCGGGAAAGGTGCCGATCGAACGCACTGTTACTACGGAATCATCATTCCGGATCTTTCCGATACTGACATTGCTGTTGTTCTTTTGAAGCTTTTCGATCAACTTGCCGAGATCGATGTTGTGCTCCCGGACTTTGTTCAGAATCAAATCGACATAGATAGCCTTTGGGGAAACGCCGTTCAGATCGACACGCGCGACTCCGGGAATTCTCTGAATCGGAATTTTGACGCGTTTTTCCAGTAAATCGTAGTTGGCAGCCAGATCGATTCCCGGCGCGGAGATGCGCGCCTGAACAACCGGGATATCGCTGGAGCTGAAGTTCATGATATTGATTTTCTGTACATCCGCAGGAAGGTCCTTTCGGACGATTTCAATTTTTTCTCCGACTTCGGTGCGAATCAGATCGAGTTTTGTTCCCCAATCAAATTGCAGATTGATTTCTGCGCCGTCGGCTGTTGCGCTGGAATGCATCGTCTTGATCCCGCTCATTGTGGAAAGCGTTTCTTCGATCGGCTTGATGATGTTTTTTTCAATCTGGCTTGGGCTGGAGTTCGGATAAGAAACCTGGATGAAGATTTGCGGAAAATCGATATCCGGGAAGTAAGCGAGCTTCATGCGGGTAGTGGCAATGATTCCTACCACCATAATGCTGGCCAAAAACACGATCGTCGTGATTGGACGCTGAATCGCGAACTTCGGGAGATTCATGGTTTAAAACTCCGGGACGTGCATGGTTTGTGGCGCCGGAATCATGGCCGGGTCCGTCTTATCCAGATTCTCGGTAACGGGAAGCGTTCCCCGTTCCGTCATGCTGTAGAGCAGGGGAATGATGATCATGGTCAGCAGAGTGGATACGGACAGCCCGCCGATAACCGTAATGGCAAGAGGCGCGCGGATTTCAGAACCTTCGCCTGTCGCGAAAGCCATCGGGATTAGTCCCAGCAAGGTGCAAAGCGTAGTCATCAGGATCGGCCGGATACGCACTTTAGCCGCTTCTATCATGGCATCCACAAGTTCCATCCCGGCTCTGCGTCGGTTGTTGATGTAGTCCACCAGGATGATCCCGTTTTTCACAACAATTCCCGCCAGAATGATGAACCCCATGAATACGATCACGCTGATGTCCTGACGCGTCACCCAGAGGACCCACGCAATTCCGACAATCGAAAGCGGAACAGTAAACATCAAAATGAAAGGCTGTTTTAACGATTCAAACTGTGCTGCCATCACGAAGTAAACGAGGAAAATTGCCAGCCCGGTCACCAAATAGAGCGAGCGGAACGAACGCTGCATCTCCTCATTCTGCCCTCCCAGTATCGCCGTTACTTTTGCCGGAAGACTGGTGTCATCGAGGACCTGTTGAATTCGTTGGGAAACTGTACCCAGACTGGCTCCGTCCAGATTTGCAGAAATCACGATTGCGCGCTTCTGGTTGATTCTGCGGATTTCATTCGGACCACGTCCGGTCTGAACCTCCGCAAGGGATTTCAGGAGCACCGGCGTGCCATTGACATTGGCAACCGCCATGTTCTCGAGGTCCTGAATCGAGTTGCGGGAAAAATCCTCGTTCCATACACGAATATCGATCTCATCATCGCCCTGGCGGAATTCGGTTGCGACATCTCCCATTACTTTGCTCTTCAGTGTGTTTGCCACGTCTTCCAGATTCAGATTAAATCGCGAAAGCTGTTCCCGGTGAAAGATAACATGTGCCTCGGGAGAGCCTTCCTCCCAGCTCGTTTTTACGTCGGCTAACCCGGGCATCCCATTCATCTTTGCTTCCAGCTCGCGGGCAGCCTGGCTGGTGGCTCCCAGTTCATCACCGTACACTTCTACTTCAATCGGAGTGCGGACACTAAACAGGCTTGGTCGTTGCAATTTGTAGTTCAGATCCGGAAAACGGTCCAGGATCGCGCGAATCTTGTCTGCAGCAGCGTTCTCCGCTGCCTTCAGGTCCTTTCCATTAACCTTGATGTTCATGACTGCCGAGTTCTCATAGCTTTCTGCCGCCGTCCAGCTTACGTTTGCATTTCGTCCGACAAGTACCATGCAGGTTTTCACGTCCGGCAGCTTCTTTACCTTTTGCTCGATATCCTTCATCAACCCTTCAGTCTTCTGCAGCGAAGTGCCTTGTGGCATCTCAATCTCAAAGCTGAATTCCCCCTGACTGATCGGAGGGATCAATTCCACACCAAGACCGCTCAGCATCAATACGGAAAGAACAACCAGCCCGAGCGTTCCTCCAAGCACCGCAAAACGATGACGCAACGCGCTCTTTAGAATTCCCGGATACCGCTGGTAGAACACGTCCAATCCTGCATCGACCAATTTTACTACCGGGCGGATCAACTTCTGGAATCCTTTGCCTAGAAACCCGAGTCCGATTCGCACTC
>CAZDDB010000198.1:0-1509 GCA_964504105.1 uncultured Acidobacteriota bacterium | reverse complement strand
GCACTCCGGACAGAATCGTCGTAGGAATGGTGAGAAACGCCATCCGGCTCACGCGATTTCGATAGGCAGGGGATTCCTCTTTGGAGTGCTTCATGCCGCGGGAGAACAGCATCGGAATCAGCGCAAATGCTGAGATCATGGATACGAGCAGCGAAACGGTAACCGTGATGGCAAGGTCCTTAAATAGCTGACCGCCGATTCCTTCAATGAAGGAAATCGGAAGGAATACAACTACGGTTGTAAGAGTGCTGGCCGTGACAGCCATGCCGACTTCTTTTGTGCCGTCATACGCGGCAACGGCAAGCGGTTTTCCGTCTTTATAATGGCGAACCACGGATTCCAGAACGACGATCGCATCATCTACAAGCATGCCGACTCCCAGAGCGAGACCGCCAAGCGACATGATGTTCAGCTTGATGCCGAGCTGATACATTACAAAGAATGTCGCGATGATCGAAAGAGGAATCGAGAATCCGATAATGATCGTGGAGCGGAAATCCTTTAAGAAGAAAAAGAGAATGAATACCGCGATCAATCCGCCAATGATCGCGTTATCGCGAACATCGTTGATCGAATCCTCGATAAACTTTGACTGGTCGAAGAGGATGTCCATTCCGATTTTCGAATTTACGGCCACGCTCAGCGCGCCTTTCTGGATACCATCCAGCCGCTGCTTGGCTGCTTTGGCAACCTGAACTGTGTTGGCGTCCCCTTCCTTGAAAATCGCAAGCTCGACGCCTTCCTTGCCGTTGATTCGGGTGATGACTTCACGTTCTTTTGTGCCGCGCTCGATGCGGGCGATATCCTTCAACAGGATCTTCTTGTCATTGTCTTCACGAACGATCAGATCATTCAATTCTTCGACGTTTTGAAATTCATTGAGCGTGCGCACAAGATAGCGCGCTTCGTTTTCGTATAAACTACCGCCTGCAATATTGATGTTGTTGCGCGACAGCGTTTGATTTACGTCCTGAACGGTAAGACTCACACCGGAAAGCTTCTGCTCATCCAGATAGACATGAACCTCTTCTTCCAACCCGCCGTTGATCTTGACCGCTGCGATGCCATCGAGTGATTCCAGGTCCTTCTTAACCGTTTTAGCCGCAAACTGGCGGAGTTCTACAAGGTTCGATCCACCGCTCAGGATCACACGCAGGATCGGATCGTTGGAGGGGTCGAAACGCAGAACACTCGGTTTTTCCACATCACGCGGAAACTGTACCAGATCGATCTTTTCACGGACATCCAGGGCCGCAAAATCCATATTGGTGCCCCAGCCAAACTCCATGGTTACTTCCGAGACACCCGGACGCGAACGGCTTGTGATCCTTTGAACGCCGGAAACCACCGCCACCGCTTCTTCAATCGGCTTGCTGACCAGGTTTTCCACTTCATTGGGAGCCGCCTGCGCATATTTTGTTTCCACGGTCAGCGTGGGATAAGAAATATCGGGCAGCAAATTGATGGGAAGTCTCTGGAACGCGACCATCCCAAACATCAGCACGGCTA
>CAZDDB010000197.1:6351-7470 GCA_964504105.1 uncultured Acidobacteriota bacterium | reverse complement strand
CGCCGCAAGGTCCCTTTCGTCTTTTCTGATAGAACAGCACCTGTTTCCCTGTTCTAAGAAATTCCTGCGGCCGGCCGATCCTGAGTGGAAAGAGGAAAGCGTTTTGCGAAATCAAGCTGCAGAGCATTGGTTCGAATTCAATACGAATTTTCAGCGCCAGGTAGATTTTTTTGAGGATCTGCAGAGACTCTATCCCCAAAGCGCGTGGATTGCCAGTCAACGCGCCAACTCCTATTCCACAGTTCATCGCTCGGTAGATTCTTACGAAACCTACGCCTCGCTGCTGAAGCTTGCTCCTTCGTTTTCTGCGCCGTGGTATCACATGGCTCGTTCAAGTGGAAGCGAAGACCTGAGAAGAGTCATGCTGGAGACGATGTTGCAAGCGGTCCCCGACCACTATGCTGCGATGCAATTTCTATCGGAAGTCTATCTTCGTCGACAAGATCGCATCAACGAAGCATGCAAAGTCCTTGGCAGGCTTCTCGAGATTCCGGGTTCTCAGGAGCAGTACGACTCAAACAAGGAACTCTATAAAAAACATGCCTGCGCCTCACGTTCAACAAAGTAAGCTTTTCGATAGGACCTTTCGACCCTTAAGCGGTTTTGTGGTCCAGCCCCTTGAATGTTTCATTTTCTGATCGGGCGATGGGACTTTCGGGGTTTGAACTTGGCGCTCTTTCGGGGCTAAAATTGGGAACGAGTTCAGTTAAGGATGAATGCAACGCCTTTTCATCTCCTCGAACGGATGCCTTTTGCAATTTGCGCACACAACTTCTAAGGAAAGCCGGATCCAGATGACGCAAGGGGTGGATTTTTAGAATCTCCTGAACGCTGGAGGGTTCTGCGGTTTCATCTTTCCCTACGAGCTCCTCGGAGAGTTTTTCCCCTGGGCGTAGTCCCGTGTAAACAATCGGAATATCTACTTCCGGGATCAGGCCCGAGAGCCTGATCAGGTTTCGCGCCATTTCGACAACCTTAATCTGTTCCCCCATCTGCAGGACATAGATCTCAGCATCCCCTCCCATCGAAGAAGCAAGGAGCACCAGCTTTACAGCTTCGGGGATCAACATGAAATAACGCTGCATTCCAGGATGCGTCAATGTGATCGGGCCTCCCCGT
>CAZDDB010000197.1:5688-6341 GCA_964504105.1 uncultured Acidobacteriota bacterium | reverse complement strand
GGATCACGCTGCCGCTGCTAGCCAGCACATTTCCAAAACGCACAGCCACGAAAGAAGTCGTACTGTTTTCGGCCATCGCATGGACAATCATTTCAGCTACTTTCTTGCTGGCGCCCATAACGCTGGTGGGGTTCACTGCTTTATCGGTGGAGACCAGCACAAACTTCAAGACTCCGGCTCTCGCGGCCGCCCTGGCAACAATGCGTGTACCGGTCACATTGTTCTTGATCGCTTCACAAGCGTTTGACTCCATCAGCGGAACGTGTTTGTGTGCTGCGGCGTGAAAAATAATCTCCGGCTTGTATTTTTGAAAAACATTGCGAACACGGCTCCTGTCCGTTATGTCTCCGATAACGCTATGGATCCTGTCCTTGTCCCCGTTTCCATTTCGTGTCAGTTCATTCGTGATATCGTACAATCCATTTTCGTAGCGCTCGTAGAGGATCAACGTCTCCGGTTCCAGCCTGGCGATCTGGCGGCATAACTCCGCTCCAATCGATCCGCCTGCTCCGGTCACGAGAACCCGTTTCCCCTGTAACATCTGTTTGACGGATGCGAGATCGAGGTCGACGGGCATTCTTGTCATGAGGTCCTCAATGGCAAGGTTCCGAATCTGACTTACAGTTACCTTCTCATCCAGGATGTCAATCAGG
>CAZDDB010000197.1:1771-5678 GCA_964504105.1 uncultured Acidobacteriota bacterium | reverse complement strand
GTTCCAGGTACGACAATACATCTCGCTTGGTGGCCGGGTCCGCACTCGGAACGGCAAGGATTACTTCTTCAATTCTTTCATCAGGAATGACTTTCGATAAGGCGCTTCGCGTTCCAAGGACGGGAATTCCGTGAATGCTTTGCCCGACTTTCGACGGGTTGTCATCGATAAAACCAACAGGACGATAGTGATACTCCGGATGTTGCTTCATGTCCCGGACAATCATCTCTCCCGCGTCACCCGCTCCGTAGATCAGAACCCGTTTCCCTTTTTCATGCCTGGAGTATTCACGATAAATCCTCCAGGGAAGTCGTAACCCGCCTAAAAAGCAAATGAGAAGGACAGAATCAATGATGAAAACCGAGCGGGGATATACCCTCATCCCTCCCAGAATGCGCACAAGCACGTAGAAGAGGCACGTGCTGATGATCGTGGCAAGAACGATTCTCCATAGATCCGAGATTCCCGTATATCGCCAGAGTCCTTTGTACAGGCGATAAATGAGAAATGTAGAGCCCCGTAAAAGGATGAGCCAGGGGAACATCTGAATCATCAGATTCAGGTAGTGAGGAGGGATTTCTCCATCAAACCGCAGCCAAAATGCCAGATAGTTCGATGCGGCGATCAACAGAAGGTGTGTAGCTACAACCAGCGGTAACCTGTGGCGAATCAGGAACGTTCTTATCATCTCTGTAGACCCAAAACGATTTCGATGATTCGCTGAAGATCGGAAGAGGAGAGGTTGGATCCACTGGGCAAGCAGAGGCCGTTCCCAAAAATACTTTCCGCCACCTTCCCTCCTCGTAGCCTGCAGTTCTTAAAGACAGGCTGCATGTGAAGCGGTTTCCACACAGGCCTCGCTTCAATGTTTTCGGCTTCCAGAGCCAAACGAACTTCTTCGCGAGTGGACCCAAAAGCTTCTGCGTCCATAGTAATACAAGTGAGCCATCTGGTGCAACGCCCATAAGAAGCTTCCGGCATGAATGCAATCCCGGGTACCGGCTGAAGCGCGTCCTGATATACCTTGAAATTCTGTCTGCGCGATTCGACGCGTTGGGAAAGAACCCGGAGTTGTGCTCGTCCAATCGCAGCCAGAATGTTGCTCAACCGGTAGTTGTAACCAATGGTCGAGTGCTGATAGTGGGGAGCGGGGTCTCTTGCCTGCGTTGCCAGAAAGCGCGCTCGTTCCACCAGAGAGAGATCGTCCGAAACCAGCATTCCTCCACCGGAAGTCGTGATTATTTTGTTTCCGTTAAACGAAAAGATTCCAATCTTGCCAAAAGTGCCTGCTTTTCGATCTCCGTAAGTTGCTCCAAGCGCCTCTGCTGCATCTTCAATCAAGGGAACGTTGAAGCGCTTGCAAATTTCAAGAATCGGTTTGTAGTCGGAACACTGACCATACAGATCGACCGTAATTACAGCTTTAGGCAGCTTTCCCCGTTTCGCGCACTCCTCCAGCTCTTCCTGGAGAAGTTGAGGGTCCATGTTCCAGGAAGATTCTTCCGAATCGATAAAAACCGGAGACCCTCCTTCATATAGAACCGCGTTTGCGCTGGAGCAAAAAGTGAAAGTTGGACAAAGGACTTCGTCTCCTCGCTGTACACCGATTAACCGCATAGCCAGATGAAGAGCGGCAGTCCCGGAAGAGAGGGCAGTCGCGTACGGCACTCCTACACATTCGGCGAATTCTTTCTCGAAAGCGTCGACATGAGGGCCGAGTGGGGCAATCCAGTTGGATTCAAAAGCATCGCGGACAAACTCGATCTCCTGTCCGCTCATGTGGGGTGGGGAAAGATAAATCCGCTTCTTCGACATGCTGGAATATCAGGTAGAGAGTATCCTGGATGACGCAGACTCAAAAGCCAATGGAATAGCCGAGTCCAACCGTGACGACAAATCCAAATTTCTCTTTGTTGAGATCTGTAATATCTGTATCTCTCTTTATGTAAGCAATACCCGGACGTACGCTTACCCACTTGAAGGTTCGGATGGCTATCCCCACATTACCCCTCTGAAAATTGTCCTTCTGGACGATTTGCCCGTTGATCAGGCTATCACCGTAGTCGTTTTTCCCAACTGTATATTGGCCACCCAGTGTAAGTCTCGTTGCGAGGGGAGAGGAAAATCGAGCACCGCCCTGTGTGGTTACGCGGGTTGCGTCAGCATCCAGAAAGGAGAATTCGTATCGTCTGTTAGCGAAACCACCCACTGTCAATTTCCGTCCCACCAACGCAGTTGCTGATCCATCAAGAAGAACGTTCTGCCGATTGCTGTCATTTCCGGAATCCGACTCTCCAAACCCAAGTGCGAAACGCGCGTTGACCCTTGGCTGTTGAAGCTCTACGCCCCCCAGAAGGTGCCACGAGTTTGAGATATCCTCACTCTTCAGTGATTCCGACCGGCTGATCCCGAAGTTTCCTGTGAGATAAAGAGTTCGTTTGAGCTGATAGCGGGTTCCGGTTCCGAACGTAATTGTCCGGCGCTCGTTGAGCGTGAGGCCGCTGTTTGAAACATCTTCGGTCGTTTCAAAAGTATTCGTTTGGACCCGGATGTTGTGATGCATCTCAATTCTACTGGTTGCGGAATAGTCCACTCCGGCGCCCATATGAGTGGTTGTGTGATCCACCGGTTCATCAAGTTCTTCATTCACAGCGTCCTGCCGGCGCAGGTACCCTCCATTCAGCCTTAGCAGAATTCCGGGAGTGCCCGTTACAAATTCGGCAAGTGTAGTATTGAAAATGTCCCGCCTGTCTTCCCGCTTTAGATAATAAATGAAATAAACATCCTCGATCGCGCGAACAAATGCTCTCGAACCCAGCTTCACTCCACCGCTGAGGCCAGGCACCACCGTAAAGAAAAAATCTGCATCCTCTTCATTATCATTAAAATTTCCAAAGGCCGCATTCGAATCGAATCCGGCATGAAAAGAAAGCTTCGGCTGCAGTCTAAAAATGCCAATTTTATATTTGTGCGATTGGATAAAACTGTTCATGGCGCCTTCGATTCGATTTCGCGTTGCGCCTTCAGTTTCCAAGTCTTCTTCATACTGGCCGAATGCCGGCAATGCAAAAAAAAGAAGCAGTATGATGCAACAAACTCTAATCTTCATTTACCCCATCCCCATCGGTTTTTTCAACTCTGTTTAGGCTGCTGTCCACACCCGCAAATTCCGGCATTGTGACATGTCCTGCTGCACTGATGCCTTCGCCTTTTAGAGCTTTGAAAATTGTGAGAAACAAAATCTTGAGATCGAGCCAAAAATTCCAGTGATCAACATACCATACATCCAGTTTGAAACGATCTTCCCAGGACACTGCATTTCTGCCATGGATCTGAGCCCAACCTGTAATGCCCGGTTTCATTTCGTGCCTGCGTCGCTGTTCCGTATTGTACCTTTGAAGGTATTGCATCAACAGAGGTCTGGGACCAACGAGGCTCATCTCACCGCGAAGGACGTTCCATAGCTCCGGGAGTTCGTCAAGACTTGTTCTTCGTAAGAATTTTCCAAAAGTAGTAAGACGTTGCTCGTCTTGCAAAAGCTCACCCTCTCCATCCTGCAGATTCAGCATTGTCCTGAATTTGTAAATGTGAAACGGTCGTTCGGCAAGACCAGGCCGCCTCTGCTTGTAAAGAATCGGATATCCCAAGCTTGCCAGCACAGCAATTACCAGCAAGAGGAGCAGCGGCAAAAGGAGAAGCAAAGCCAAACAAGAAACGATCACATCCAAAATACGTTTAGCAATCATTCTGCTGAAATCAGGAATTCCCCATAGTGTCGGTGTAACGCAGTCCAGAGCTGCTCTTGTTGAAAATTCCGAATAACCCTTTCGCGAGCGGACGCAGCATGCGTTTTTCGCAAATTCTCGTCCAGTAGATAGCCTGAAATCGCTTCAGCAAGCGTGTGTGC
>CAZDDB010000197.1:0-1761 GCA_964504105.1 uncultured Acidobacteriota bacterium | reverse complement strand
GCCAAAGAAGAAACAATCACATCCAAGACGCGTTTAGCAATCATTCCGATCAAAAAGGAATTCCTCATACTTTTTGTGCAACGCGGTCCAGAGCTGCTCTTGCTGAAAATTTTGAATCACTCTCCCGCGAGCGGCCGCTGCATGCGCTTTTCTCAAGCTTTCGTCCTGAAGATAGTAGGAAATCGCTTCAGCAAATGCATGTGCGTCGTACGGGGAAATCAGACGTCCTGTAATGCCGTCTTGAATGGCATCCACTGTTCCGGTAACGTAGAATCCCACGGTCGGAACTCCAGCCGCGGCAGCTTCCAGGGGGACGTTGGGGAAACCCTCTCTGTGTGATGGGAAGGCAAGAACGTCCATAGTTGTGTAGAGTTCCGCCGTGTCCTTTACGAATCCGCGGTGGATGATCTGCGGATGTTCTTTTAGTTTCGCAACCAGATCCTGTGCAACGGGATCTCCGGCTTCGAAGTCTCCTAAGACAAGTAGACGAAGTTTTGGATATGAAAGAAGCAAAAGGTCAAACGCATCCAGAAGCTCCGGCAATCCCTTGTCCTGCGTTAAACGCCCCACGAATCCGATTACACACGCGTCCAGGGGAATACCCAGACTCTCGCGTAACTTTTCCTTCACGTGACCCGCGCTTTGCATTGCAAATCTTTGAACATCTACTCCGTTGGAGGAACCGGAGCCAACAACCAATGTTTTCGATGGAGCCACTAGTCCCAACTCGATATATCTGCGTCTCAGACTCTCACTTACACACATCACCCGATGTGCGCATGCTGAGGTAATTCTTTCTGTGACTTGCAGAACCCATCGTGAGAATCCTGTCTTTGTTTCCAGTCGAAGCCCGCGCAGCGTGTAAATTCGCAATGGGACGCGCGCGAGCCAGGAGGCCACCATTCCCAGTAGGCCTGCTTTCGGTGTGCCCGCATTTACGATATCCGGTTTCAATTGTCGAATGATCCGGAACAAACGCACCAGAGTGATTCCGTCTTTGAACAGATGAATCTCCCTTTCGATCGGAACGGGAAAAATTGAAACTCCTTCACGCCTGGAAATTTCATCCAGTTCCTCTCCCGGCGAAGTAATCAGGATCGTGTCCAGCCCCTGATTTCGCATGAAAGCAAGCTGTCCGCGCAGCAGATATTGTGCCGTCATCGGATGAGTGACGATGTAGACCAGCCGTGGCAAGTTAACGAACCCATCCACGGATGAAGGAAGCGATCCGCTCCTCAAGCCATATGTTACTGGAGAGAATGCGGCCAAGATCTGCGGGCATGTCGTTTCGAATGGGGATACGGGTGAGGCGATAACGGTTCCAGTGTCCGGGTTTTAACTTGACCCCACCTCCAATCACCGCGTTATCGTAAGCTTCACGAACAACCAGTTCGAGCTTCCTGGACCATAAGGCTCTGGGATAGGCAAAGCTCCTGACACGGAGGGCTAACTTATCTTCTAACTGTTTCCGCGACTCATGGAGTTCCCGGCGTGCTTTTTCAGGATCGACTTTGCGCAGGTCAGCATGTGTCATGCTGTGAGAGCCAACGGAAACCAAACCCGTTTCGGCCATTTCCCTGATTTGATTCCAGGAACATGGGCGCAGGTCTCCGGAAACTTGCAGGGGAGCCGGAATCTCTCCATCGACAAAGCCGACCGGAACATATAAGCTGACAGGAATTTGAAATTCTTGAATCACCGGCCACACTCGCGTGTAGAAGTTTTCGTAGGCATCGTCAAATGTTACTACGACTGTAGTAC
>CAZDDB010000196.1:2944-7522 GCA_964504105.1 uncultured Acidobacteriota bacterium | reverse complement strand
CGCCGAAAGCCCAGATGTCGGTGCGTTTATCAACCGGTTTGCCGCGCGCCTGCTCCGGGCTCATGTAGGCCACGGTGCCAAGAATTATTCCCGATTCGGTCATGTGTCGCGCCAACGTTGGCGACTGCGACACTCCACTTTCGTTTGATGTTGTATCGCCTTCGTAAGCTTTCGCGAGACCGAAATCCAGAATTTTGGCAATGCCGTTTATTGTGAGCTTGATGTTTGCGGGCTTGAGGTCGCGGTGGATGACGCCCTTTTCGTGTGCGGCCTCGAGACCTTCGACGATCTGTTTGGCGATTGCAAGCGCTTCATCCAGCGGGATCGGGCCGCGTTTCAAACGCTCCGCCAGGTCTTCGCCATCCACCAGTTCCAGTGCGAGCGCCAGGTCGCCGTTCGTTTCTTCTAACCCGTAAATCGATGCTATGTTCGGGTGATTGAGCGACGCGAGCACCTGCGCCTCTCGCCGGAACCGGGCCACTCCGCCAGCGTCTTTTGCGAACGACGCCGGCAACACCTTGATGGCAACGTCGCGGTTGAGCTTCGTGTCGCGCGCGCGATACACTTCGCCCATCCCACCCGCGCCGATCGGCGCTGTGATCTGGTAGGAGCCCACGCGTGTTCCAACCTTTAAACTCATTTGTGAGAAGCCCGAAACATTGTAGCATGCCGAACATTACACATCCGGCTTGTGCGGGTTCACTGAAAGTATCCGAGACTTTTTAGATTCTCCAGTTGTTCCGGATCCAGATTTTCCGGTTTCCAGGATCTGATTCCGCGTGCCGCCGCAAAGGCGCGAGTCATCAGGTTCTTCAGTGTGATCGCTGGTTCCTTACTGGAAGCGAAGAGGTCGCGGTTCTCTCCCGGATCTTCGATCAGGTTGTAAAGCTCGTATTCCCGTTTTGAATTCCTGTCGTTTCTGATCAGTTTGAAGTTCCGGGTTCGCAGTCCGTGGACCTCGGATACGAAGTTGTGAGATAGAATCACGCGTTCCTCATCTCCACCCGCTTGATTTGCCATTTGAATCAGGCTGAAGCCTGCCGTTGTTTTTTCTGCAGGAAGCCCGGTTGCTTCCAGGATCGTCTTGTAAATATCGTATAGCGCTACCTGGGGATGCACTGTGACTCCCGGTTTGATTAGCGGCGGGCAGCGAAGGATCATCGGCACCCGCACAAGTTGTTCATAAACATAATAGTCGTGGCCGTAAAAGTAGTTATGTTCTCCCAGACTTTCTCCGTGGTCGGACGTTATGATCAGAAGTGTTCGATCATAGATGCCCCGGTTCTTGAGGAGGTCGATGACGCGTCCGATCTGATCATCTACCGCTTCTACCTGCTGGGCGTACAACCTTTTTTGTTCTGGAAGATCCCTGGGGGTTTTCGTAATCTCCCAAGGGTTCTTCCAATTAGAAGCCACTTTTGAACCATAGGGATAATGTGGATCATAGTAGTGCAGAAAGAGAAAGAATGGTTGATCCGCGTTTCTGTCCAGCCATTTCAAGGCGGGTCCGGTCACTTCTTTTGCCGTACGTCTGAGGCACCGGGTGTGAAAGGGGATCGTCTGCCACATCCGGCCAAAGACAGACTCACTGAAATGATCGCTGAAGGCCAGGTTGTCATCATATGTCTGGAAGCCGCGGTTGAGGCCCGAATAGAGGGTTTTCAGTGGAAGTCCGGAGATGAACCCGCCGGTGCGAAATTCTGCGTTGCGCAATCTTTGCGCGATTGTCGGCGGCGAATCCTGCGTGAGCGGCTGACCGTTGAAATACACGCCGTGTGCCAGCGGTGGTTGTCCGGTAAGCATGCTTGTATGCGACGGCCCGGTATGCGGGATGCTGGAAACAGCCGTCTCATACAACGCTCCTTCCGAAGCAACCCGGTCCATCACTGGCGTGGAAGTTCCCGTAACATGATAAGCGCCAACGTAGTCGTAACGAAGCGTGTCAATGCTGATCAACACCACGTACTGAATCGGGCCCTTTGCGCTTTCGGTGATTTTGTTTTGGCCAAAGAACGACATGCTTAAAATCCACAAGAGCGGAATCGGAAGGAGTCCGAAGAACAGGCGAAGCTGAGTCATTCCGGGCCGTTTCCATCGTGAGGTCACGATGCGCACGATCGCCAGACAGAGAATCAGGATTGCAACTGCAAGGACAATTCCCGTACCCCACCGGAACAGCAGTGAGAAAGTATTTCGCAGCAGAAAAGCCCGGTAGTGAAGAATGAAAGTCACGCAGAGCAAAGCTCCCAGGGAAGCGCCGGTCGCGGGCTTCAGCAATTTTTTCAGGCGATCGCCTGCAATTGCAAGAAGTAGTAAATACGCCGTGGATAGAACGACGCTCCAGGCGATGCCGTAAACCACGTTCATTGCTGTGAAAAAAAGTGCGGAAGAAAGATTCCACTCGCGATGGTGAAGGGTAATCAGGATCGCCGACTCCCAGGCGAACCAGAGTACAAACACGGCGGTCCAGGAGATCTGCGTTTTGATACCGGGCCCCTCGATCATACCTTTTGGGTAATCAGTTCGTTGAAAATTGCCAGCATCTGACCGGCCGCAGTCTCCCACCGAAACTGCTTCGCCCGCTCCAATCCTGCGCGTTTCATCGATTCCCGCAAAACCGAATCGGAAAGCACACTTCGGATCACGTTCAACATATCATCCGGACTGTAAGGATCGAAAAAGCGTCCTGCTTCCCCCAGCACTTCCGGAAGCGAGCCGGCGCTGCTGGAGGCAACAGCCGCTCCGCATGCCATCGCCTCCATTGCGGGAAGACCGAATCCTTCCTGAAGCGAAGGGACCACCACCAGGGAGGCAGCATTGTAAAGAACTGCAAGGTCCGCATCCTCCACAAATCCGGTAAACAAAACTTTATCGCTGAGATCAAGCTGATCCACTTTTGATTTGAGGGCCGGATAATCTGAGAAAAAGGAATCCGTTTCGTAGTCTCCAACAAGAACCAGCTTGATATCTGAAAAAATGGGATCAGCGATCAACCGATGGAATGCATCCACGAGCGTCTTCAAGTTCTTGTGCGGGCTGATTCCACCCACATAAAGAAGGAAGCGACGGTGATCGTGCAATCCATAAGTCCGCAGCACTGTTTCGGTCCGCTGATTTTCCGGTAATACCTCGAACGCATCTCCAGCAGCTTCGGATACCACACGCACTCTGGATTGTTTTAAGCGACAGGTACGCAGGATTTGCTGTTTGGAATGATTCGAAACGGTAACAACAAGGTCTGCCTGACGCAGCGCCGCGAATTCCTTCATCTTCCAGAAAAACAAGCGGCGTTTGTCCGGGAAGACTGCTTCCGGGTGATCTTCCGGGATCATGTCATGGATTGTTATGGCAATTGGCGCGCGGTTCAGGATCGGAAAATAAGAGTAGATCGCCGGAAAAAAAAAGAGATCGAGTTTGTGCTTGAGCACTGCGCGAGTCATCGCCCAGAGATCTATCAACGACCGATGACCGGATGCAGATGCTGCCTCCGTGGGCGAGACATGCGTGGGGACAATTACAATGTTTGCCGGCTTGGGAAGATCCTGGATTGTTGCGGACTGTTGATCGAGAAAAAGCCGGTACTCATTGCTCGAATCTATCGCGATCAGAGCCTTGAGCAGCTCGCGGGTGAAGCGGCCAAATCCACGCCGGTTGGACCAGCAGCAGGCATCGACACCGATCTGCATATCGATTCGGTCTAGCCCCGGATCTCAACAATCTTGTTGTAGATGCGCCCGATCAAGGCGCCTGCCAAAGTGCCAACAGCAAAACCGTAGAGGAAGCCGATGATGCTTCCGAAGAAAGAGACCCGGTAGCCGATGAAGAACTGACCGAGTAACTGCAGATGCGGTCCCACAACGGCTCCTCCTTTGATCACCAGCCAGTTCGTGGCAACAAAAATCAACAGGCCTAAAATCAAACCCAGACTGAGCCCAAGCATTTTGGTGTTCAAAAACAGGATGGCCCTGTACAGCTTTTCTTCTTCCAGCCGTTGAGGATCGGTTGCGTCTTTCGGTTTCATTTCAGATATAGTCCAGAATATTTTTTAGCGAAGTGGATTCCGCTTCTCTTCGAATTAGATAGAGATACAGGCCCAGAAGCAAGTTCCGTAGATAAGAGAAAAGCCATCCGAACAGGAATCCCCAAAGAACACCGTATCCAAGCCCGATGAAAGCGCCCCGGGTGGAAACTTTATATCCCGCGAAATACTGGTGCAGCAGATACAGTTTCGGCCCGATGACGTTCCCACCCTTCAGGATGAGGAAAAGGGTAGCAGAGAACACGGCCAATCCACAGACTGTGCCTACGGCTACCGCAAAAGCAAGTTTGTCCATACGCGCGAACGTGCGAATGAGCACCTCGGCAGCCACATCGCGTCGGACCGGCACGCGCGGCTGCGTCGAAGCCACCGCGGCGATCGCGGGACTGACCTGTACGCTCTCCGCTCTCACTTCTTCGTGGTATTCCTCTTCGACGTTTACACTCCACAAATCGTGGTGCTCTCCCAGAATATTCTTGACGGCCAGCATGGCAGTCAGCATCGAATGGTCCTGGTTGTTGTATTTGTGCATGCCGTTG
>CAZDDB010000196.1:0-2934 GCA_964504105.1 uncultured Acidobacteriota bacterium | reverse complement strand
CCGTTGCGTCCGACCAGCTGCAGGTTTTCAAGCCGTGTCAAAAAATCACGAACTACTTCCAGCGACTGCCGGTAGGTCGAATCGTAGACCGGATAGGCTTTCGGGACGCGCACAACCGTTCCATCTTCAATGTCCGAAGCGCGCACCAAACCTAACGCTTCCAGTTCCCGTTTCCCGAGATCTACCAGATCGGTGTCACTCGTATTCCATAAGCCGTCTCCCTCAAAGCAGAAATACTCCAATCCCAAACAGGTCTTGTCCGAATCAGGAACCATGTAGGGGCTCCAGTTCTTGAAGTTCTGGATCCTGCCTACCTTTACAGCGGGATCATGAATATAAATCCAGTTGTCCGGAAACACCTCTTTCCGATTTACAACCAGCGCAATGGTCAGGAAATCACGATAGTTCAATCCATTTGCCGCATCCAATACTTCCTGCGGAGCGGCCGGCTGCAGCTTGCGGATCAGCTCGCGCACCGGCATGCTGCTGATAAAATCGGTCCCGGAGATTTCCTCCGTATGCCCGTTGCTTTTTACTTCGATGGATTCCACCCTGTTGCCGGACCAGTGAATCGCTTCGACCTCCGTCTGCAAACGGACCTGCGAACCGTTCCGGCTCACAAGATCCGCCACTGTTTTCCACATCATTCCCGGACCATACTTTGGATACTCGAACGAATCCACAAGCGTTTTAATCATCGCGCTTTTGCTCTGGCTGCGTTCTTTCAACAGCGCGTTCTTGAGTGCCGTTAACAGCGACAGTCCCTGGATTCGCTGGGCCGCCCACTCTGCGCGGATTTCACTGCAGGGAATCCCCCACACTTTTTCTGTGTAGGTCTTGAAAAAAATGTTGTATAGCCTCTTTCCAAAACGGTTGCAGACCCACTGTTCAAATGTTTCTTCCGGTTTTTGCGGGAAAACACGTGAGGTACAGTAGCTCACCAGAATAAGAAAGCTGTTCCACAAGCCGAGTCCGGTGAGGGCATTCATGGCGCGCAGAGGATAATAAAAGAACTTCTTGTTGTAGTAGATCCGCGAAAGCCGCTGACAGGTCAGGAAATCCTCTTTCAGGACTTCCCTCCACATCTCTTCGACCGCCTGAACCTTGGTAAAAAAACGGTGCCCGCCGATGTCGAAGTGGTAACCTCTGTAGTCCACGGTCCGGGCTAATCCTCCAACAACGGTGTCCTTTTCCAGGACGATCGATTCGATCCCTTCTTTGTACAGCTCGTACGCAGCCGTCAAACCGGCCGGTCCGCCGCCGGCAATGATCACCAGTTTCGCATTTGTTTCCCTGGCTTCATTCATTGGTATCTTTCCATCGGTTCAAGGCAGCGCGGTCATCTTGCCCGCCGCTCTGACAATGTACACTTGACAGCCTGAGGGCTGGAAGCCCGCGCCACATGGGAACCTGCCGCCTGTGCCACTAAGCATGATAGCGGAATCAGGCTTTTCTTACCACTGAGCGAGACGCGGTTTGCTATCGCCTCCCTCGATTTGTTCGATAGCGCGGTGACGCTGTATACTCATGAAAATGAAACGTTGGACATTTGAACCGGGACACACTGCGGCCGAGTTCTGCGTCAGACACATGATGGTCACCTACGTGCGTGGCCATTTCAAGAATGTGCGCGGAACAATGGAGTTCGATCCGGAAACTCCGGAGAATTCGAAAATACACGCTGTGATTCAGACGGAGACCTTGTGGACAGGTGAACCGGACCGTGACGCCCATCTGAAGAGCGCTGATTTTCTCGATGTGCAACAATACCCAACGATCACGTTCGAGTCGGAACGGGTAGAAGTGGTCGGCCCCACCGACTCGAAGGTACACGGCCAGATTACTATTCGTGGAGTCACCAAACCGTTGACGTTGGAGGTGGAATATCTAGGGAGTTGGCAAACGCCGTGGTGGGAAGATGGAGTTGATAAAGGACCCAAAACGCGCGTGGGCTTTGTGGCGAAAGGCAGTTTGAACCGGCACGACTTTGGAGTTAGCTGGAACTCAATCCTGGAACGCGGCGGACTGGTTGTAGGTGATGACGTGCAGATCACACTCGATGCAGAGGCGATTCTCGAGCAATGATTCGCGCCGCCGAACGCCCGAGCTAATAGCAAGGAGCGGATGCGGTCCGGTGGAGCGAATTGTTGGGCGTACGCGTAGTCGGTCTCAGTCTTTGCCTTTTGGTTGAACCAGGACGTTCGAGCCATGCATGTGGACAATCAACCACTGGCCGTTAATGAGCCGAAGGACGAACGTGCGCCTGGAGAATGATGTTGGCTGTTCTGATTCGCTAGCAGGCAGCTTTCCCAAATGGAAAGTAACAACTGCGGTTGCATCGAACTCCTGAACCTGCACATCCTGCAGGTTTAAGACCATGTAAGGCGGCCCCTGACCGGATGAGCGGATGCTTTCCAGGAATGGAGCAAAACCTTCCCGTATTTCCTTTCGGCCAGATAAGCGTTTCGGAGCGGACGGAAGGGGCAGAAACACTGTGGCTTTTTCGGCAAAAGTGGCAACAATGCCATCCAATTCGGCGTTACCGAGAGCAACCAGAAAAGCTTTAACGGTGTCAACCGGGGCAGTGATTTCTTGCGTCTGCGTCTGACAGTGCCCAGTTGCTGGAAACGCCGCCAACAGGAATAACACAACGGGAAGAAAGCGTATCATACACCCACCAAAGTCACTATGCGTACGCCCAACCCTCGAGTTGAGCGGCAACACCAAGCCTTGCGAAGGCATGACGGTTGCTGCCTTACCCCAGCACGAATCATGATAGCCGAATGGAGCTTTCTCCGCCACCGGAGGCGTCGGCTGCAACGCATCGTTGAACGGCATCCGCGATGTCCACGAAGGCAACCCCCGTCAGCGGCCCGCGAGGGACAGCCGAAATGCGGCCATCTCCTGGCCGTTGCGAACGAGCAGGACGTCGCC
>CAZDDB010000195.1:0-7534 GCA_964504105.1 uncultured Acidobacteriota bacterium | reverse complement strand
TCGCCGGCGTTACAAACCGCTCAGTGTAAAGAAAAACGAGAGTAAGCAGCAGCGGGCCGCTTTTGAAGAGACCCACTCCAATCAAAGCAGGGGGAGAATCAAAGGACAAATGGTCCCGGAGAAAATTGATGAAGATCAGGTTTTGTCCGACCGACATTGCAAAGATCGTGGCAAGGAGCATCCGTGAAGGCCGGTTCAAATCATGCCGGGAGGCGACGGCAAAGGCGAGCAACGGAAACAGGAGCGCCAGGTAATGTTCCCAAACGGTCTGCGATAGAAGCAGGCAGAACGATAGCGCCATCAACAAATCAAATTCTCTTTTCATTGCAGGAGACACGCTCATAGAACGGTTCTTGACCCGCAAGTAGAGAAAAGTGCCGAACACAATCATCTTGAGGATTGTTTGGAGCAAATGAAACAATTGCGGATTTCCATTCACTGTGAGTTTGATATTGTCCAGAAGAACGTACAACGAGCTATTGTAGAACCAGGGGTGGGAATCCTGCAGTCCCCGAACCAATACTCTCAGAAATGTCTCATGAATACTCCATCCCACAAAAGCGATTGAGCCAAGGGCTGCAAGAACCAGAACGATAGCGGCGTTCTTCAGGAAGGGAAGTCCCGAGACCAACATAAGCAGAACAAGAGCGATGAGAAACGCCGGTTTGATCAGGACTGCGGCCACCAGCAACAGCGAAGTCGGAAGATGCTGCGAGTTTGTGTGAGTCCGGATCGCGAGACAACACAACAGAAATACCGTTGGCGTTGTCTGGCCCCCGATCCGGTAGACAGTCCAAAACGGCTGATAGATCAGACATAGAAAGGCAAAGAGAGCGGCAAACTTCGCCTGACCGTCTGAATCCGTATCCACATGTTTGCGCAGGCATCCATACAGAATTGCGAGCCCTAGAAAATACGCAAGCGTGTTCTGGATCTTAAACAGAACCAGGGCAGTCTCCGGTTTGAAGATGCTCAACGGAGCATACAAATATGCAGAGACCGGGGCGCCCCAAAAAGAAAGTTTCCCTTGTGGTTGTTCACCCTTGATCAGACTTTCCGGATTGTAGATATCTGTGATTTGACCTGCGGCAACCCGTCTGCCGGTGTCATAGAAATTTGCAAAATCCCAACCCAAACCGGCAGGCACCGCAATTCCGATGAGTGTACCGCAGAACAACAGTGCCAGACACAGGACCGTCAGCCGCCCATAAAGAGGCGCCGCTTCTGCAAAGATCATCCGGCAGGTGAGGAACAACTGGACTTTCATTGCGTGTATCCCAGAGAACGCAACCGCTCTCTTGTGGCTTCATCCACCGTTCCCTGCTCCAGCGCGTTTTCCAGCCGGACGCGTTGCAGCAAATCCTTGCGCATTCGTTGTTCGATTGCAGGTTCCTGGTCCAGAATATTGGAACGTTCGAGTGGATCGTGTTCGATGTTGTAAAGCTCGTTGGGCCGGAAATGGATGAACGTTCTCAGGTTTACAAAAAACAAAGACAGATTGAGCAATCCGGTGGGGGGGACGCGGTTTTCGATGTACTTATAATCTCCCTGCATGGCCGTACTACTATTCATGTAGTACGTATCTTCGGCATACAGCGCGCGATCCGGGATGTGATTTCCCTCCAGAAGAGGTCTCAGCGATCGACCCTGGATACCGGCCGGCGGCCGGATGCCGAGGGTATCGAGGATGGTGGGAAACACATCGATGAGACTCACAGCGTCGGCGATCTCCCGGGGATCGATTCGGTCTGCGGGCTTGAGGAGAAGCGGCACATGGAGGATCTCCGAATAAAGCGTGAATCCGTGGCCGGTCCCGCCGTGATCCCAGAATTCCTCCCCGTGATCGGAGGTGATTACGATTGTCGTTTCGCCGTACAAACCTCGCGACTGCAACCACGCAAGAAGGCGTCCGATCTCATGATCCACAAAGGCGATCGAAGCATCGTATTTGCCCTGCAGGTATTTTAGATCTGCGGTGGAAAGGGATGAGTAGGCATTTCTGGATGTCAGCAATTTCTGCGTGTCCAGTTTCCCATGGTAGGTACCGTCTACAAAGATCTTTTCAAACTCCGGTGTTGCAGTGTAGTTGTGGACATCATAGAAATGGAGAAACAAGAAGAAAGGTTGTTTTGAATCCTTTACCCACCGGATCGCGCTGTCTACAACATGATTTGCCGGTTGAGAGCCATCCATGCGGAAACTCGCAAACCCCTGTTGCAGTCCCCATGGTGGATCGAACCAGAAGATGGTTGTAAAAGCGCCTGTGTGATAGCCTGCCGCCTGCAGAATCTCGGCAAGCGTGACGTGCGATCTATCCAGAGGATCAAGCACCGGCGCATGCCGGCTGCTGAATCTTGCTCCGTGCACGGATGGATACAACGATGTGAACAGGGATGCGTGTGAGGGAAGCGTCCACGGCGCGGCGCTGAACGCGTTGCGGAATACGACAGCTTGCTCCGCAAAGCGGTTCAGGTTTGGCGATGTCTGCAGCCGGTATCCGTAGGGAGTGAGATGATCTGCTCGCAGAGTATCGATCGAGATGAGAAGCACATTTTTACGAGCGGCAGTTCCCGCAGTACTCTCGATGGGAGATTGTTCTTGCGTCGATGTGCGTTCCGGATTTCCGGATAATTGCGGGATGTGCCGCAAACGGGCATAGGATGCGGCTGCAAGCACAACACAAATCACAAGACAAAGACCCGCTCCTCTCCATCGCCGTACTTTTCTTGTGGACGCAGGGAGAATGTTTATGACGATGAGCAGAACCGCGGCGCCGGCGGTCAGCAGGAAATAGAAGGCGATGCTCTGCGCGCTTCGACTGTCTCGAAATGCGCGAAAGCTGAGCCACAGGAAACAGAAGAACCAGGCCGCTCCAACCGTCAGCGCGCTTGCATACAGTCTGACCGGAGTGATGAGGGTGGCCGTGCGGCGCATCAGGAGGGCCAGGAATAGTTCCAGTGGAATCAAAACAATTGCAGAGAGTACGGCTGTCGCGGTGGCACTGAAGATTACCATCAAAACAGATGTGCCGGCGGTTGGAAAAATCAGGTGGTGATTTTCAGTGGAAACAATTGCTAAACCCAGGAGACTTCCGGCGCAGAGCCCCCAGAAAAGTGCAACGGCTGTCCCAGTTTTAAGTTGTTCTTGAATCAGCACAGCTTCTCTCGCCGGCTCTTTTTCTTCATGTCACCAGTTTCTTCCACTGGGGCTGCAACGTAAAAAACAACACCGCAAACGTCAGAAGGCTGGCTCCAAATGCAAGCCACAGGTTCACGCTCATTAGAAAGAAGAAAACGATGCCCATGGACAGGCCGCCGAGAATCGGTCTGATGATCGATGCGGCGACCGGAATCTTTCCGATCTTTTGACGCACAAATGCGTATGCCAGAATCCAGTTGATCAGAGAGGCGGCCAGGAGCGCAATTGCCGCACCCGGCAAACCCATGCGCACGATCAAAATTCGGTTCAGCAACAGGTTCACAACGGCCGTAATTACCGAAGTAAACATTTCGTATTTCTGCAGGCCTGCCGCAATCAAAGAGTAACGATAATGACCGCTGATCAGAGCAACCGGCACGAGCCAGATCAAGATGCGGAAGATGGGCACGGACCTCTCGTACTCCGGCCCGTAGACCAACTGGATCGCGGGACCAGCCAGAATCGTGCCTGCCATTCCGGTCAAAACAGCGGACCAGCCCGCAATTTGCATGGAACGATGGAACAGAGGATGCAGCCCCCCCTCTTTTGAAGCACGCGACATCGAAGGGAGAAGGTTGTAAAAATACAGCCATACAAATGTGTGCAAGGCAATGACCGGACGAGACGCAGCGCTAAACCAACCCACGAGCCTTGGACCGGCCATCCATCCCAGCAGAATCGCGGGAAGATACCAGTTCAATGCCCAGCTGATTTCACTCAGCCCGATCGGAAACGCTTGCAAAAACGTCTGTTTCGCGGATTGCAGGTCAAACCGCAGGTGCAAATTGCGGAGATGCGGGCGCAACGAGTACAGGTTGTACAGCACAAGAGCCGAAGTGGCGGCACATTCAATCCATCCAACCTGCCAGAATTGCTCTTCCCTGCGAATGAACACGAGCACACCGGCTGTAAAAACTGTTTGCCGAAGCAACGATCCCGCTGCCACCCGTTTCATGCGGTCCATTCCCTGAAAAATCCACTGCAAAAAGCCGGAACTGCCGAATAAAGTCACCCCGTAAATCAGAATCAAAGGACCTGCCGGAAGTACTTGCGAGGGGAGCAGACGGGTCAGTAGGATCAGCAAGAGATATCCGCCGGTTGCCAGCAAGAACCGAAGTGCAACGATGTTGGCGGTAAGTTCGCCGATCCGTTTTTTGTTTCCGGCAATTTCGCGCGCGCCGAATGTGCTGGTTCCGGAATCCGTCATCAACGAAAAGAAGACCAGCAACGCGATCGTAAATTCGAGATATCCGAAGTGTCTCGGCCCCAGAACACGGGCGAGAAACGTGAACGCGGCGAAAGTCAGGATTTTTCCTGCGACTTCGCCGCCGGAGAGAAAGGTAAAATTGGAAATCAGCTTTCGAATGTCTGACGTATGCATCAGGTAACGGGAGGTTTTTCCCATACCTTCGCGCGGACCATGACTTTTGCCAGCTGCAAAGGTTGGAACACGATGCTGGGCCACAGAAATACTTCGTTTGTACAGGTACATTCCCGGTTTGCGATCGAACGGCGCCGCGTTTTTGCATCCGGAGAGTTCCAGATGTCGAAGAAACTCTTTTGCCGGAGATTCGCAAGCGGTGGATGGTTTTCGCAGACACTCACATCGCCGTTCGCATAAACAACGGCACTCAAGATTCCGGCACGGCACGGGATCACCTGTCTCTGCTCCTTCGCTGTACGGACCTTGGCCCATTGCAGCATCGGCTCCACGATGCTTCCAAACCGGCCGGTTTCGCGCGACACCCAGAGCTTCCGCACATATTGATACAGATCCTGATACGACGATAGCTGTGGCCCCTGCAGGGACGGATTCTTGCGGTCCCCACGGATCAGCGCCAGGTTGTGATGGTCCATCGCAGGGCAACGTTCAAACAGATAGGTGGTCAGGCGCTGGATTTCATCCAGGTTCTCCCCGGTTGCCGTTGATATCGAGTGAATCCGCAGCCGCGGATCGCGTTTCTGGATTTCCACCAGCGCATCGTAGGTCTCCATCGCCTTTTCAAACGAACGGTTATTGCCACGAAACCGGTTGTGAAATTCAGGCATTCCATCCAGGGAAAGCTCCACCGCAAACAGTTTTAACCGCGGTTCATTGTCCAGAATTGCGGTCAAGGCTTTGATGGTCCTGTCCGTGAAGTATCCGCTGGTTGGACAGTAGATTTGCTCAACATGATTGTTCCGGATAAAGGCGCGGCAGATTTCCGCAAATTCATTCCGGAGGAACGGTTCCCCGCCTCCCAGATTCAAGTTCTCCACACGTCCGAGTTGTTTGGAAAGCGATAGAATTTCGTCTACGGTGAGATCATCCTTTCCGTTCAAGTTCCGCCAGTAGAAACAATGTTCGCAGGTCAGATTGCAGATCGATGTAATAAACAGGATCAGAAAAGGGGGGCTGGGGGGACCTGAAAGCGCAAGGTTTTTCCAGGAGATCCGCGCATGGCGTATGGATCGATCGATTCCACTCATACTATTTCGGACGCTCTGTCAGATATCCGGTGAATTCTCCCAGGGACCAAAAGCCGGTTAGCAGCGCCGTGAGCGGGAGCGCCTGGATAAATTTTCCGGTCAATCTCTTTTTCTGTACTATATCACGAACCTTTCGTAGCAATAAAAGAACCGTGAGGGCAGGGGACAGGACCAGGAACAGAATTCGTTTCCCGGCGCTAAGTTCGCCGGCTCTTGTCCCGGCAAAGGAGCGTCCCCATACAAACCTTTCCCGAAGCGCGGAAGCAAGAGTCATCTTTTCCCGGTGTTGATACACAACAATTTCGGGCGATAGCCACAGTATCCCGCCGCCCGACAATATGGCGGCGTTGACCGAAGTTTCGTGAAAGGAATCTTGCCAGATGTGTTTGACCCGCTCCAGAGCGGCGCGTTTATAGGAGATATTGGCATCGCTGATGTAAAAGGATGGGCCGGCCTGAACCGGGTTTTGATAACGGCCAAAATCGCAAAAATAAACTGCCCAGTTCAGAGTGCGGTCGACTTCATTTTCGATCGCGCCGCCAATCGCGGCGTGCGGGGCCTGATGCGTATCGACCACCCGCCGGCCCCAATCGGGAGCAGCTCTGCCGTGGTCCTCTAACAATGCAACAATGTTCGCCCGCGCGGCAGCCAGTCCCCTGGCACGAAGCTCATCATGATGCTCTCGTCCTGTTCCATCCGAAAAGCGCAGGTCGTCGAACTGCAAAAATCGCACACCTGGAAATTCGGCGCTCAGCGCTTCCACATTCGGATCGCGTCCGTCATGCGGCACAAGAATCTCCATTTCCGGCGGATCTTGCTGCTCTGCGAGCGCAGAAAGACAACCCCGGAGATGCTGCGCGTCGCTGACAATTGCAATGACAACGGAAAGCTCAGGATTTGCCATTATTCTACCTTCAGCAGACTATCTCCGGGACCAAAAAGATAGCCGGCCAGTTCTCCCAAAATATATACAACAGTAACCGGAACCAGAAGCGGGATGCACTCTACAAATTTTGCAACATGGCACTTCTTCTTCCACACGCGCGCTGCCATACGGCCCAATAGCAACGCAGGGAGCACAGGCGAAGCGATCGCATAAATGATCCGGCGGCTTAACGGCAATACGACGCGGCGCGCGCCCGCAAAAGCGCGGCTGAACAAATAGCGTTGATGCAAATAATATCCGTAGTCGAAGGGTCCGCGGTGAACCACAGCCATTTTCGGTTCGGAGAGCAGAATCGCTTTCTCTTCATATAATTTCGCGTATAGATACGCTTCCCAATACCCCTGCGTCAGCTCTGCCAGATGTTTTTGGAGCGACTCTCGCTTGAATGCAATGTTGTTTCCCGGCAGACTGCTGACCTGACCGGACGGGACGGGTGGCATGTAGGCATTGTATTCGGTGAAGTATGTAATCCAGTCGCGCAGCCGGCTGTAGTTGCAATCCAGAACAGTGCCTCCCACGGCGACACACGGACCCGCATGAGCAGCTGCGATTGTTGCCATCCAATCTCCGGCAGCGAGACAGTGTTCCTCAAGAATTGCGATGATTTCACCGGTTGCCGCCTGGACACCGGTGCGCCGCAGATCGGGCACGCTCCTGGGCGGGTCCTGCGCGATCAAATGCACGGACGGAAATCTGGAAGCGATTCGTTTTCTGGTTTCTTCACCATGACAATCCACCATGATGATTTCGTGTGGCGGCGCGTTCTCTTGATTTGCCAGCGATTCGATGCAGTCATCAATAAAAGGCGCGCCCACTTTGGATGCGATTACGACGGAGATCTTCAGGCTGCTCATAAGAAACGGATAGTATACCGGAGTTTGTGCCACGAAGAGCACCAAGAGCACGGAGGATTAAACCGGG
>CAZDDB010000194.1:0-7534 GCA_964504105.1 uncultured Acidobacteriota bacterium | reverse complement strand
ACTGGCGACCTCCTCGTTGCGAACGAGGCGCTCTCCCAGCTGAGCTAACCGCCCAACTCAATTCTAGATATACTTGAGCCCTGAACCGGTACTTAAGATTACAACACTTTCGCGAGGTTCCACAATCCCCTGTCCAACCAGATCCTTCAGCGCGGCCACTGCGGCGGCCGCTTCGGGCGCGACCCACATTCCTTCCCGGACAGCCATTTCACTTCTGGCGGATGCAATTGATTCTTCGTCGACAGCAACGGCGGTGCCATTTGATTCACGGATTGCGCGAAGAATCAGGAAGTCCGCGATCGCTTTTGGAACTCGCAATCCCCAGGAAGTTGTTTCAGGATTTTCCCATTCAGGAGCTGTGTCCAATCCCTGCTCGTATGCGCGAACGATGGGGGCGCAACCAGCAGCCTGCACAGCAATCAGACGCGGCATCTTGAATCGCGTTATCCATCCAAGCTGTTTCAGTTCCTCGCAGGCCTTCCAGGCAGCAACAATCCCTGTGCCTCCTCCCGTTGGAAACAGGATCACATCCGGCAGATGCCAGCTCATTTGCTGGGCAAGCTCAAGAAATATGGTTTTCTTGCCCTCCACGCGATATGGTTCTTTTAACGTGGAAACGTCAAACCAGCCATGTTCCCTCATAGACGTCTGCATTTGCCTCGCTGCATCTGTAATGAAACCATCCACCATCCGGACATCCGCTCCGTACACACGGCATTCCTCAGAAAACAGGAAAGGCGTATCCGAAGGCATATAGACATGACATTTCATTCCTGCCCGCGCAGCATACGCGGAGGCGGCGCCGCCTGCATTTCCTGCCGTGGGCAGACAAATCTCGCGCACACCCAGTTCTCTGGCCTTGCTGACAGCGACGCACAAACCGCGAGCCTTAAATGAGCCTGTCGGATTATTCGATTCGTCTTTGAAATAGAGCGATTCCAAACCGATTCCTGGTCCGATCCGTTCACTCTTGATCAATGGTGTGAAACCCTCAAAGAGGCTTAGCATGTTCTCCGTTTTCTTTAGCGGCAACAGTTCTTTGTAACGCCAGAGACTGTGGACGCGGAACCCGAGATCATCCCGGGAGATCACTCCGGAAATTGCCTTCAGATCGTATCGGGCAAACAGAGGAGAACCGCAAGTGCAGAGATTCTGTATCTGGTCCGCAGAATATGTAGCGGCACAGCGTGTGCACTCCAAATGGGTGATATAACTATTCATGGGGTACAGCATACAAAATCAAAAATCAAAGATCAAAAATCAAATAAACATAACGGAATCAGCAAAAAACCGTTTCAGCGTGCACGGTCACGGATGATTACACGAAAACTCCGCTCATTGCTGGAAGAGTATCAGGCCAGAAGATGGTTTCCGCAGCAGTATCCGGATCCGTTTGGTGAGCTGATCGACTGGATCACCGAAGAGCGGATTCGAGAGTTCCAATCAGAGCAAGAACGAACGAAGAAGAGCGAACTTCTTGATGTTGCCGCGTATCTCGTGAGATTGATCCCCGCGGTGCGCCATCCCGATTCTTTTAAAGAGTTCAAGAAGGCTCTCAGTCAATCTCTGCTGAACAAAGACGTGCATCCGGATTCGACATTTTATTATTTACGATCTCTGCCGGAACAACAAGCGAATCTTCTCTGGCAAAGCCTCCGTAAATGGGCAATCCAATGGCATTCCATATTGAAGGATTGGATTTCAAAGGAAATCAGTGTCGAGAGATCTTTTGAAAAACTCGGAAACCTGCATTGGGACCGGACTGCAGAAGTTGTGATGATCCAGAGCGACTTGAAATCGTCGCGTGAACTGTTTGACTGGGAGCGCAAACAGTACACAAAGGCAAAGTCCCTTCCGGAGATTCTACAGTTCCTGAACCTGAGCCGCTGGAATTCTCTTGCAGATTGGCGCGATCTGCCTTCCTTCGCCAGGAATGTGATCGAGACATGTAAGATCCGGCGCAAACCAAAGCTTCGAAAGAGTGAGTGGAACCGGGCAATCCAATATGCGGTTCCCATCCGGCCCCCAAAACTGGTCAGAGTCGATTTTGGAGAAGCTGTGGGGCCTATCGATGTCATGCGCTTCTTGTTTGAGTTGGGACAGAGTTTCTTCTATGCGGGAATGGACCCGGACCTTGAAATCGAATCTAGAATCTGTGGGGACCCGGCGCTTCCTTTGTTTTGGGGTTTCACTTTTTCGGAATTGATGGTTGATCGCTCCGGTCTGAGCAAACTGATCGGCCATCAGGCAGAGGATCTTGACGGAACCATGGAGTTTGCATCCAAATTCCGCCGGCGCTATGATGCAGCGCTCGCACTCTTCAGGGATCGCGTTGATTCGCAATTGAAAGATGCAAAGGACCTCTATGTGGACAGCTTTGAAACGGCGTTTTCCTTTGAAGCTCCTCATTTTCTTTATCTGTTTGATCTCAATCGAGCTTCGGACGCACTCCATAGGGCAGTGGCGCAACGTAAGGCGATTATCGCGACAGAACGATTCCGCGAATTGTATGGCAGGGAATGGTTTACATCAGAACGTTTTGCGCGCAGGATTCAAGAATATTGGTGGCAGGGATTTCATTTGACCCTGCACGACATTCTCAGGGACCTACTTTAGGAACTCCCCATTCATCATTCATCATTCCGTCTTCATCGTTTCCTTAATGTACGCCGCCCATCAATTTTCTGACCGGCTTGATCAGCAGGAAGAGGAGAAACGCCGCGGCAACAGCCGTAACGGAAACAGCGCCGAATAGTTTCGGTAACGGATAGGTTTGAAAGAATCCCGACAGCCATCCGCCAATCACACTACCCAACGAAATAGACAAAAACCAGATTCCCATCATCAATCCGACAACGCGTTGCGGAGCGAGCTTTGTAACCAGACTGAGCCCGACCGGACTCACACTCAGCTCACCAAGTTCAAGAAGAAAATACACACCTACCAGCCACAGCGGACTAACACGCATACCAGCAGTGCTTTGAGCAATAGAAGCCGCGGGAACCAGCAGTAAAAAGCCAAGTCCGGAAAAGAACAAGCCGATTGCAAACTTCGCAGGGCTAGAAGGCTCCTTTGAGCCGAGCCGGACCCACATCCAGGCAAACACCGGCGCAAGCACGATTACGAGAATGGCGGGAACAGCTTGAAACCAGCTTGGAGGAAAATCGAATCCTAACACCGAAAGGCGGGTGTACTGGGCTGCAAATAAGTTCAGCGTAGACCCCGCTTGCTCGTAAGCTGCCCAAAAGACAATTGCAAAGGCGAAAAAAACAACAACTGCGACAACGCGCTTCCATTCCGCAGTGCTGAAGCGAAGAACTGAGGATTCGGAAGATGCCGCAGTTGCTGCTACATTGGACTGTGATGTCAGACGCTCAAGCGCAGGACGGAGTCGATTGCGGCCGACCACATACTGGATGACACCGCAGGTCATACCCACTCCTGCACAAGCGAACCCCCAATGCCAGCTCATCACGGGATCAAATCCCACGGAAGTTAGGAAGCCCTTGAACTGTTTACCCTGAGCTAGAAACCCGGCAATGAGCGGACCGATTGCGGCGCCAAGGTTAATCCCCATGTAGAAAACGGAAAAACCCGCGTCTCTGCGCGCGTCTTGCGAATCGTAAAGCGAACCAACCATGGTGCTCACATTCGGCTTGAGCAAACCGGTGCCAACAACAATCAGGACCAGACCGGTGTAAAAAAACGGAAGCGGATGAAAGGCAAGAGTAAAATGCCCCAGGGTAATCAGAATTCCTCCGATGAGCACACTTCGGTACTGGCCCAACAGCCAATCTGCCAAAAGACCGCCCCCGATCGTGGCCATCCAGACGCTACCGGTATACAGACCATAGATGCCGCCGGCCTTCTTTCCATCAAACCCGAGCCCCCCGGCTGCAACTGGAGCTGTCATATACAAAATGAGAAACGCTCGCATCCCGTAGTAGCTGAAACGTTCCCACATTTCTGTAAAGAAAAGTGTGGAAAGCCCGCGGGGATGGCCAAACCAGCCGGAGGTCTCAGCGGTGTTGCCGGAGGAGTTACTCGTCATTTCGAAACCGAAAAAACTGTAACTCCCTCCCGCCGAAATGTCAACGAGGAAGGATGAACCACAAAGGCACAAAGACACGAAGCGGCGGAGCCGCAACCAAAGGACGAGGATGAAAGATTGAAGATGGAGGATGGCAGGATGCAACGGGAACAGATAATGAAAATCCGCTTTCTGAATCTTTGTGACTTCGTGTCTTTGTGATTTAATCCTTTCTACCCGGCGCGGAGGGCATTCACGATTTGCAAACACGCAGCCTGCGTGTGCCTCATCCGGTCGCACATCCTTGGCACACAAGAAAAAGGCCACCCGCCGAAGCAGATGGCCCTTTGAAGATGGCCTGTAGACGTTTAAGGAAGAAGGATCTTTGAGATTCGGGAACCCCAATTTGCTGTAATGTTGCGGGTCACATTAAGAGTGTTCGGCGGATCTATGAAGCCGCTCACAATAAACGCGTTGCCGCCGGCATCAATGGAGGCACCCGAATAGTCGCCCCAACGCGGTCTGGTTGCAGAAGGGAGGTTGAAAATTCCGTAACCGGAAAAACCGTCAAAAGGTTTACTCGCTAAACCCGCGAGCCGGACTGGCCCTGCGCCTGACGCTATACTTACGGTTGCAAACCCCGCGCTTGGGTACATTTGTCGCCCCGTTACGCTGAAGGCAAGGACCCCTTTGCCCGCGGAATTGACAGCGACAGCAGGATAATGTGTACCTTGGCCGTTTACTGCAACGTAACCCTGCTTCGCTGGGCTAGCGTTAAGTATCGGCGCCGTAGCAGTTCCAGTCAGGGTAGGGGTAAAAGCAAAGAAAAAGACGCCCGGCCTGGGCGGCGTGTTCTGGGTTTTCACAACTGTTGTTAAGGATCCCCAAACTTTGTTCTGGTGAGAAGACCCACCGACGCCCGTATAGTATGTCTGTCTCATCCGATCCCCGCCGGAATCCACCAGTGGCAAGTGCTCGTTCAAATTGAACGAAGGAATACCAAATAGGAAGGGACCCGCACAAGTAGGAGTGTTCAGACAATCCAACAGGGGATGTGATCCATCAGGCTGTTCGTTTCTCGGCGGAGCGCCGTAGACCTGTGTGCCGACGATCTTACTCACAAGCTTAATATTTGGTGTAGATCCGATCGTGGCAGTATTGGTTGCCGCCCAGACGGCGAGGCGATTGTCCAGTGTGTCAAAGAAGTCCAACGTGCTCAAGAAAAATTCAGTGCCGTTCAGGGCAGACTCAGGGGTGGCTCCTACGGGCGTTATCGCAGGGTAAACGCTGTAGGAGATCCCTTCCGCCAGCGCACCTGGACTGAACAGTTGCATGTTTATCGTACCGGCGCCTGCAGCCAACGCGGCTTTGTCCAACGCGTATACTTGAGCTCCGTTAAAGCCGCCATTCAGGCCAAATTCGTTTGCGCTGATGAAGATCGCATGCTGATTTGCACCCAGCAGCGGTTGGTCAGGAAAGCAGGGACAACTGGGATGATTTGGAGTACCGTCTGTTCCGTCGTTATCCGTATCGATCTTGTAGATGTTATAGGCGCCGTTAGGATCTGCGGACGTGCTGACTGCGATCAACACGGCAGTTTCGTTTAGAAAGTTTCCCGTAAAGTCGTTTGTCTCGATTTCCAGGACGGTGATGAACCATCTGCTGGTAGCGGTGTCAAAATAAACCTGAGGATCCGAGAGGAACTCTCCGTTGCAAAGCGCAGCACCGGCCGCCGTAAAGCAAGCGGCTCTCGATCGGTCGAACTCATAGTTCGGCGTGCGCGCAAACTGCTGGTGCATCGATCGAGTTGCAATCGTCGCACCCGCGGTGCTGTAGGCTCTCAACAAAGTGTTGACTACCTCAACCACGCAAGGACCGCCGGAACATTGTGTTGTTCCCCCCACAGACAGCGTGTTATCGTTCGGCTCCTTTGAAAATTGTGTAGTGAAGCCCGATATCAGCACACCTCCGGTCCGCTGGGTTAAGTGATTGATGCCGTCAAAGCTCGTGGCAAAGCCGCTAACTGGGAGGGGCAAAAGTGCTCCTGTGACTTTGGGAACATGATCCGCGGGAACACGAGCGGGATCTTTTGTACCCGAAATGAATTTTTGAAAGAACGAGTCGACGTTAGGCCCTACTCTGGGGGGCGTTTTGTCTTCATCGACTACGTTTGTCGGCTTTGTGTTTTTTGGAGTGATTTTTGCTACTTTGCGAGCAGTGAGCTTTATGCCGTTGTACGTCTTCGCCCAAAGCTCTGCATTCCAGACGAGTGCTAAGGCGACAACGAAAAATAAGAGCCTCTTAAGTTTCATAGAGTTGACCTCCGTCATTGTGAAGATTCAAAGTTGTCTGCTAAAGGCTATTCCGGCACGTTGAATTCAAAACGACAATTATTCAGCAAGCCCTAGATGGCTTGGAAATACCAGACCTCTATCTTTTACACCACGCTTACACATATGTCAATACACGAACCCGTGGTGCCGTGGTGGGTGCACGACAAATTTGTTGTAAGAAAGCATGTTTACGGTTTGTAACGCCAGCGTCACGCTGGCAGAGCTCGAGCTGGAATCTCTGTTTTGGCCGGCGAGACGCCAGCGGTACAAACCGCTTTCTCAAGTCCTACAACAAATTTGTCGTGCACCCACCCGTGGTTACCTACAATCATGACGCACACCAACCCGATCTACGCGGCACGGAGGGCATTCACGATTTGCAGACGCGCAGCCTGCACCGCAGGAAGGAAGCCGCCCAGGATCCCCATCAAAGCAGCAAATCCCAACGACCCGAACACGATCGAGGGGGTCAATGTAAATCCAAAAGCAAGCTCAGAGAACGTCGCAAAATTGAGAGTGGAAATCGTAATTGTCTGGAGAAACGAAGCGAAGAGAAGGCCGATTCCGCCGCCAAGCAAGGCCAGTAACAGAGCTTCAATCAAAAACGCGGCGAGCACGCTCCTGCGCTGAAACCCGAGAGAGCGAAGAGTGCCGATCTCAACAGTGCGGTTGGCCACAGAAGCGTACATGGTTATCATGGCGCCGATCATCGCCCCGAAACTGAAAATGATGGTAATTACAAGGCCAAGCGCCTTCAAAAAAGTTCCGAGAGCTTGTGATTGTTCTTCAAAATACTTTCTTTCGTTCTTAATCTCAAATGAATTCAAACGCGGCTCGCTTTGCAGACGATTTTGAAATGCGGTTGCCTCTCCGGGACTTTTCAAACGAACTGTGACGACGGAATACACGGGACGATTAAACGCGGCCATCATCTGATCCACATCCGCCCAGATCTCGGATTCGAACCCGCTCTTTCCTGCTTCAAACACACCCACAATTTGCCAGCTCCGCGACCCGAACTTCAAAGACTGCCCTAGCCTGCATCCCTGAAAACGCTTAGCGATCGAGTTACCCACAATAACTTCCGAAGTACCTGTTCGAAAGATTCGTCCCTCCACGAGCTTGACCTGAGGGCGGAGCTGAAACACTTCCGGAGAAACACCGCGAACAA
>CAZDDB010000193.1:0-7547 GCA_964504105.1 uncultured Acidobacteriota bacterium | reverse complement strand
CAGCGATTCTGGAAAAAGATCCGGCGCCGATGACGTCTCTGCAACCAATGACGCCCGAGGACGTTGCCTCAAAGCCGATCACCGTGATTCAGAACCGGACCGCGCTGCTGAAAAAGTAGGGCTTAAAGAGTGTCCTTCACTTTTTGTGTTTGCGGGTTGGCCTGCTCATTTGATTTCGGGATATCCAGGCAGGTTGTCGAATTGTGGTAAACGGAAGCTTCCAGTACTTTCTGGTTGACATGAAAATACTCGCGAGTAAAATAAGGTGAACCTTAGGAAACTCGCATATGCCGTCTGACACAATGGAACGATATCTACGGGATCCGGTAGCGGATGACCTATCGGAAAAGATGGTGTTTGTAGGGGGACCACGCCAGGTTGGCAAGACCACGTTCGCATTGGGGTTTCTTGGCGCTGGTGCCGATGAATCGCACTCAGGGTACCTCAACTGGGATGACCTGGCGCATCGCCGGCGGCTGTTGCGCGCCGAATTCCCCGCCAGGCAGCGTTTAATAGTTTTCGATGAGATTCACAAGTACGCAGGCTGGCGCAATTTGCTCAAAGGCTATTACGACACCCATAAGTCCCATGTGGCCATTCTGGTAACCGGCTCGGCCCGCCTGGACTACTATCGGAAAGGGGGCGATTCACTTCAGGGCCGTTATCATTATTACCGGATGCATCCGCTTTCGCTTCTTGAAGTGAGTCCGGAGGGACATCGCGAAGCCCTGGTTCAACTGCTTCGCTATAGCGGATTTCCGGAACCCTTCTTTCGCGCGCGAGAAAGGGACTGGCGACGATGGCAGCGAGAACACCAGGATCGGGTTGTGAGGGACGATTTGCGCGATCTGGAAAAGGTTCGAGAACTGTCTAAGATCGAACTGCTCCTGGAGCATCTTCCCGACTGCGTCGGATCGCCTCTGTCCGTTCGCAACGTGAGCCTGTTGCTTCAAGCATCTCATGAGGCGGTCGAGCGATGGGTAACGATCCTCGAGCGGTTGTACGTGTGTTTTCGTATTGCTCCCTTTGGTAGCCGTAAAATACGCGCGGTACGAAAGGAAAAGAAACTGTATTTTTGGGACTGGTCGCTGGTTTCGGATGAGGGGACTCGCTTTGAGAATCTGGTCGCATGCCAGCTGCTGAAATACTGCCACTGGGTGAAGGATACCGAAGGCTTTCGAATGGAACTCCGCTTTCTCAGGGACATTGACAAACGCGAAGTGGACTTCGTGGTCCTGCGCGACGGCAAACCTGAATTCGCAGTGGAGTGCAAGACAGGGGAAAAAGCGGCGTCGCCGGCTGCCCGCTACTTTCGGGCGCGAACGGCAATTCCACTTTTCTATCAAGTGCACAGGGGCGAAAAGGACTACGGGTCCGAATCCGCTGATGTCCGAGTGCTTCCTTTTGCCGGCTTCTGCCTGGAGCGGCGCCTCCCCTGAAAATGGCCGGCACACCGGTTGTGATAGATTATTAGTCCGAAATGGCGATACAAACAGGCACAAAGCTCGGTCCGTATGAAATCCTTGCGCCCGTAGGCGCGGGCGGAATGGGGGAAGCTCGAGTTTGAATCATCCTCACATCTGCACGCTTCACGATGTCGGCCATCAGGACGGAATCGATTACCTGGTGATGGAGTACATCGAAGGCGAATCACTGTCTTCGCGGTTGCAGAAAGGGCCGATTACTACGGAATTACTTCTGCAGTATTCAATACAAATCGCTGACGCGCTGGATAAGGCGCACAAACAGGGAATCGTGCATCGCGATTTAAAGCCGGGAAATATCATGATCAGCAAATCCGGTGTCAAGCTGCTCGATTTTGGTCTGGCCAAACTGGGAACGGAAACGCAAGGGCCTGCGGATGTTTCTTCCCTGCGCAGCGATTCTGGAAAAAGATCCGGCGCCGATGACGTCTCTGCAACCAATGACGCCACCTGCTCTGGAGCGACTTGTGAGGGCATGCTTGTCGAAGGATCCGGAGGATCGTTTGCAGACTGCGCATGATGTGAAGCTTCAACTGAAATGGATCGCTGAAGGGATTTCACAACCTGCGATCACCACATCCGCTGCGCCGAAACGCAGGAAGGTGCAACGATTTTGGATGATTGCCTGTGCGTTGCTACTCGCGGTTGCGGCTTTCGTTACTTTTCTCTATTTGCGACGTCCGCCGGATAACGTGCGGCTTTCGGTTTTTACGATTCCGCCTCCCAAAGGCTCTTCCTTCATGGATATCAAGGAAGCCGATTCCACATTTCAGCCGGGCGGTACTACGGTTCTCTCCGAAGTTTTTATCACTCCAACGACTGTAGTGTCGGCCAAAAGCAATTACGTTGCGGCCGCCGACGGACAAAAATTTCTGGTGAGCGCTTTTATCGACGACGTTGCCTCAAAGCCGATCACCATGATTCAGAACTGGCCCGCGCTGCTGAAAAAGTAGGCTTAAAGAGTGTCCTTCACTTTTTGTGTTTGCGGGTTGGCCTGCTCATTTGATTTCGGGATATCCAGGCAGGTTGTCGAATTGTGGTAAACGGAAGCTTCCAGTACTTTCTGGTTGACATGAAAATACTCGCGAGTAAAATAAGGTGAACCTTAGGAAACTCGCATATGCCGTCTGACACAATGGAACGATATCTACGGGATCCGGTATAGTAGAATCAAATCAGAAACTACATGGTCGGCAAGATCATTTCCGATGGGCCTGAACTCCCATTATCCGTTTGCGACAACGAAGGAAGGAGAATGCTGATTAACGACTTCTTGACCGCGCGGTCGAAGAACCCTAATAGCACAAAAACTATTTCAGTCATTTTTGCTGGGCAAGAGGGCAGAGCATTCGCGGATGCAGAGACGGCTTGCCACTAAAGAGTCAGCGTTTCATTGCAGCCGTCCAGTTCAGGACGACTGTAATCAGGGAAGTCGGTTGCTCTGCGGCTAGCGTTTCCACCAGAAAACGTTGACCATCGGTTGTGGCGAGATACTGGTTCCTTTCCCAAAAATATCCTCCCACTAAGTTGGGAAAAGTTCGCGTCTGAAACAAGGGCGCTGGGACACCGGTTTTCGTGGTGTTATCTTGATTGATCTGAACGGCCATGAGTTTCCTGTCGGCAGCAATGTAAAACAGTTCTTTGCCATCGCGCCTCCATCTCGGCTGCTGACCACCCTCCGCGGATACCTGCCATTTGCCTTCCATCGCCCCAGGAAAGCGCCCTATGTAAACCTCCATTCTCCCTGTTTCACTCGAAGTATAGGCGATCCATTTGCCGTCTGGTGAGAACTGGGCTGACCACTCAGTGAATTTGGTTTTCAGATACACCATCGGTTTTCGGTCGCCAAAGAGAGGTAGCACTCCTAGATCTACACCGGTGGCCGGATCTTCCTCTTCGTACAGGATGTACTTTCCATCCCAAGACCAGTCATCGGCCCACTTCGCGTAGGGGGATTCCAGGAGAGGCTTCACACCACCCGTTCCATTCGACTGTTTCTCACAAAGAACCTGCTGGCCGTGTGGTTCTGAAGTAAAAACAATTCTGCTTCCGTCAGGAGACCAAACTGCCCCCACGCTGTTTCCTGGTCCAAACGTAAAGCGTGAGAAGGCAGAACGATTCAATTCAAGGACCCACAGATCGTAGAGTACTCTTACCGGATCAAAACGTTCGAGCACGACTTTCTTTTCGTCCGGTGAGAACCACGGATCACCGTATGCCGCGGCCGGCTCAATCGAATGCATTTGCTTGCCTGTTCGATCAAACCACGTGAGCTGAGTGTTGGGATGCCCGTAGGCGCCGGCGTATGCAAGCATATTGCTGCCTGAAACAGAAAAGCGAGCGTAGTCTTTGCTTTCAATGGGGTAGCCTATCTTTTCCTGAAGAGCAATCGGATCTCCAGCCAACAGGAAGCGAGTTATGTCAAAAGATTGGGCGACGAGGTTATGGTCCCGCACAAAGAGCAAATAGCCTGGTGGCGCATAGCAAACATTTGACTGATCGGCAAGCAGACGTTTTTTCTCTTTCGAGTCCAGGCTTCCCAGATAGACACCGCCGATCTCAGGCTGCGAGCTGATAATCACATACAGGTAATGAAGACCGTCGGGTAAGAAAGAGGGCCAGTAGTGATCCTCTTCTTTATGCGACAGATCGGGTTTTGTAACAGGTATCGTCGGACCTCCCGCGGCAGAGACGGAGAAAAGACCTCCCCCTGGTGAAAACAGGATCCTCCCATCCTTGTTCCACGTCCCACCTGTCGCCCAAGGTGCGTCGGCTAATGCGAGAGGTGGCCCGCCCGCGACAGCAATTATTTTCAACTTTCCTTTCGCAAAGAAGCCGATGAAACGACTGTCCGGTGACCAGAAAGGCCAAAAGGCGTCTTCAGTACCGGCGAGTCGTTGCGCCGTCAATGAGTCTAAAGGACGTACCCAGATAGACTTGTTGCCCTCATAGTCAAAACCGGCAAAGGCCAAACATTTCCCATCGGGAGAAATCACCATCGATTCCAGAATTGTGTTTTCGGGCAACAACACAGAAACCTTCAGCAGATTCGCTTCTTGTTGGTGTGATGGTACGAAATAGAGAATGGCAAACGGCAAAGTTGTGAGAAATAGAAAGACTGCTAGAGCGGAATATAATCGCTGGCGACGTTTCAATGGGAGGCCTGCCGCCGCGGTCAGAACTTGCGAACTTCCTTCGAGAATCCACATCAATTCGCTTGCCACATCATGAGTGCTTTGCCAGCGATCATCCGGGTCTTTCGCCAAACACTTTTTTACAAGGCGGTCGAGCGCAGACGGACACAAGGGTTGCGTACTGGGAATTGGCGGAGGCTCGGTAGAGAGAATCGCCGAGATCAAACTGGCTTTGCTGGTTCCGGTAAACGCTCTACGACCGGTTGCCATCTCATAGAGAGTTTCACCCAACGCAAAAATATCAGTGCGTGCATCCAGTTCCTTTCCTTCCAACTGCTCGGGCGACATATATTGAACCGTGCCCAGCACAGTCCCTTCTCCGGTCAAAGGAAGATCGCGAGTTAGAAGCTCTGAGGCTCCCGCCATGCCGCTTTTCGCTTCGCACCACTTGGCTAAACCAAAATCAAGGAGCTTCGCCCCTGATTTGGTCAGCATCACGTTCCCAGGTTTCAGATCCCGATGGATGATTCCTTGCCGGTGCGCCTTGTCAAGAGCTTCTGCAATCTGGGTTCCATATCGCAATACCTGATCGATCGGCAGCGCTCCTTTGTCCAGGCGACTCGCCAAGGTTTCCCCTTCCAAAAACTCCATCACCAGGAAATCGATACCATCTTGTTGACCGATGTCATGGAGAGCGCAAATATGCGGATGGGAGAGTTGAGAGATCGTACGCGCTTCGTGCTCGAAACGCGCCCTGCGCTCGGGGTTAGAGGTCAGTCCCTCGGGCAAAACTTTGAGGGCAACGCTACGGTTCAGCCGGGTGTCCTTTGCCTTGTAGACTTCCCCCATCCCCCCTGCACCGAGCAGTGCGAGAACTTCATACGGACCGAGACGAGTGCCGGCAGCCAGTGTCATAAGAAATTTTGCCCCAACCCAATATGATACGTGAGATGTTAGCACAAAAACTATTTCAGCTGTCTTGCGGAGGCAAAGAGGCAACGAGGGCAGAGCATTCGCGGATACAGAGACGCTATCTCATAGTTGGTGGAGAAGCGGTCATTTGGGCCAGTTGAAGATGAGTGTGATCGGAGTGACGACATCTTCCAGCGCTACACGATTGACCAGAAAGCGTTGGCCATCGGAAGTGGCCAGATACTGATTTCTGTCATTGCCCACGAGCGGAATACTTGAAACACGCGTCTCAAATAGAGCGGTAGCCATACCGGCTTCGAATGTTTGACCCGTTCTCACATCCACGGACATCAGCCTGCCATCGGGGGAAACCTGCGCATGGGTTTCATTGAATTCAACGTGTTCCGGATGTCAACGGCATAACTTATGAATCATACCAGCGAAGTTGTAGTGTTAGAATGTCAGGAATGAGAAAACGGATTCAGGCGCTTGAAAAAATTTCGCGACAACTGGAACCATCTCCTGCCGAACGACAGAAAGCCCGCAAGAAAGTGATCGGGTACACCGAGCGGTTCCTGAATCAGATTGAAAAAACTAAAGCCTACAACGTCACCACTGAGAAAGGGATCGGTCTTCTGAACTCACCGATTTCAGAAAATCCAATTGGCATTGAAGAAGCGCTGTCGCTTCTTCGGGATCATGTCGATTTTCCCGGATTGAACCCTGCTTCGGGTGGTCATCTCGCATACATCCCGGGCGGCGGCATTTATTACTCATCGCTTGGCGATTATATGGCGGACATTACAAACCGTTACGCAGGTGTGTTCTTTGCGGGACCCGGCGCGGTGCGCATGGAGAACATGCTGATCCGCTGGCTCGCGAAGATTCTTGGCTATCCAAAGAATACTGCCGGCAATTTGGCATCCGGTGGTAGCATCGCAAATCTCATCGGGATCGTAACAGCGCGCGATGCAATGAACATCCGGGCCAGACAAATCGAACGTTCCGTAATTTATTTATCCCAACAAGTCCACCATTCGGTAGATAGGCGATCCGGATTGCCGGTTTGAAAGAAGCCAGGGTACGTACCATCCCGCTGGATTCCGGTTTTCGCATGATCCCGGGTGAATTGGAAAAGCAGATCGCAGCAGACAAAAAACAGAAGCTCAACCCGTTTCTTGTGATTGCCTCCGCCGGTACTACCGATGTAGGCGCAATCGATCCGCTCGATGAGATCGGCAGAATCGCAAAGCGGCACCGGCTCTGGTATCACATCGATGCAGCCTATGGCGGCTTTTTCATTCTGACAAAGGAAGGGAAGAAAAAGCTGCGAGGAATCGAAATGTCCGATTCGCTCGTGATCGATCCGCATAAAGGATTGTTTTTGCCGTATGGACTTGGCGTTGTTCTGGTAAAGGATCAAAGCAAGCTCCATGCCTCGCACTACTATGTTGCAAACTACATGCAAGATGCAGTTGCCGCAAATGAAGAGCCGTCGCCCGCGGAATTATCGCCCGAGCTTACAAAACATTTTCGCGGTCTGCGGCTGTGGCTGCCGTTAAAGCTGCACGGAATCAAACCCTTTCGAGCATGTCTGGAAGAAAAGCTGCTACTCGCAAAATATTTTTACAAAGAAGTGAAAAAGCTCGGTTTTGAAACCGGGCCTGAGCCGGAGCTGTCGGTTGTCACATACCGTTTTGTTCCGAAATACGGCGACGCCAATGAGTTCAACAAGCGTCTGCTGGATGAAGTGGTAAAAGATGGGCGCGTCTTTATTTCATCTACCATGCTCAACGGCAAATTCACTCTTCGGTTTGCGTGTCTGGCTTTCCGCTCACATCTCGGCACGGTTGATCTATTGCTGCAAATTCTGAAGGAAAGACTAGCGCACTGTAACACAAGGTCCTAAAGCGAGTAAGAAAGATTCGGAAAGCGCAGAAGCATGCCTTTCGTTTTGTAACGCCGGCGTCTCGCCGGCAGAGCTCGACGATGCACAATGCTTTGGCCGGCGGGGACG
>CAZDDB010000192.1:0-7561 GCA_964504105.1 uncultured Acidobacteriota bacterium | reverse complement strand
CGTAGAAAATTCGTGCACAGCCATATCTGGCGGGCTGGAAGCCCGCGCTACAGACTCCTCTCCGCTAGATCTTTTGCAAAGTGGAATAGACTCGAAAATACTTCCACTGCCCCACTCCATTCTTTCCGTGTTTGTGTACCGTAGCCTGTCAGCACAAGCACACCGCGCACGCCGGCATTTGCAGCAAGCTCCAGATCCGACGCTTTGTCTCCCACGACTACACATTGCTGGAGGTCGAGCTGATGTTTGTCCCGCGCCTGCCAAATAAGACCTGACTTCGGTTTGCGGCAATCACAATCTATATTGTACGGCGGAATCCTACCCTCCGGATAGTGCGGGCAATAAAAAATATCATCGATGACCGCTTCTTCCGCCGCAGCCAGCTCTTTCAGTCTATGGTGGATCTTGTTCAATTCCTTTGGACTGAGGATCCCACGCGCAACAGCCGACTGATTTGTAATGACAATATTGAGGAAACCGAGTTGATGAAATAGTTTGAGCGCTTCCGTAGCCTTGTCCGTAAAACGCAGGTCCTCCAGCATCTTCAGGTAACCGGCTTCCTGGATCAAGGTGCCGTCCCGATCCATTAAGATCGCTTTTTTCATGCTTCAGGTCTCGTCTTCCAGCGTCTGTGCATCCAGAGCCAGCAGTCGGGATTCTTTCGGATATGTTCTTCAATGACTGCTGTGCATGCCTGCGTAATGCTCTTTACGTCCGCTTTTCTGTCTGCCGATCGAGGAACATTCAATGGCGGCGCGTAAATGAAACGGTACCGGTTTCCGGATAAGGGAACCGCAAACGCCGGAATCACAGCAGCATCCGTTTTCAGCTTCAAGAGCCCCACAACAGGTGTGGTTGCCGCCGGTTTGCCGAAAAAATCAACGAAGATACGATCGTCCGTGATGATATTCTGGTCAATGAGGATGGCAACCCCTTTCCCTTGTCTCATCGCACGGAGCAGCGGACGGAATCCTTCGGTTTTGTAAATCACAAAATTGCCGGTTGAAGTACGAAGTCTCTCCAAAAGATTATTCAGATAAGGATTATCGAGTTTTCTTGCAATTACGCCAAGAGGGAAACCTTTGAACCCGTGTGCCATTCCCATCAGCTCCCAAACACCCAGATGTCCCGTTAATATGATGACTCCCTTTCCGCGGGCGTAGGCTTCCTGGAGATGCTCGAGCCCTTCGTACTCAAAGTCCGTCATGCGTTCCGCACGAAATTTCGGGAAGTGCGTCAGCATCTCAAACAAATATGAACCGAAGAATTGGTAACAGGAAACGATGGTTTTTCGGGCTTGATCGATGGAGGCGCCCGGATAAGCAGTTTCGAAATTTTGATACGCGACTTTCCGGTGACGATTGTCCAGAACATAAGCCAGGCAACCAAACATTCTGCCGGACGCCAGAAATGCCCCGCGAGGCGTACCCCTCGCCAGGACTCGAATGATCCAGAACAAGAATCGCTCTACCTGAAATCTCATGAAACTATGTTCTTCGTTTGTAGGGGCGCATGCCATGCGCCCTATTTTTTACTTCTGACTGCATATTCAAGAAACCGGTCCAGGAGGAACTGAAAAAACGCATCTTCCTCTTTTAGTTTCAATTCTACCGCTGCAACGTGCCATGGGAGTTGAAACGGGAAGTCGCCGATTTTTACGGCGTCCTTCTCCGTCGTAACGAGCAACCTGGCGCCGGCATTCTGCGCCCTTAGCTCCAGAGATGTCAGATCCTCTCTGGAGTAGTGATGATGGTCCCGAAAGCGTTTTCGAAGGACAAGCTCCGCGCCGTCTTGCTCCAACATATCGAAAAAATGGTGAGGAGCTCCGATCGCGCAAAATGCCGCAATACGTTTTCCCTTCCAGGGCGTTTCCCTGGATACCGGTTCGTAGCCGGCCTGGAAGATAGGTGCGGTGACGTGATGCGCAATCCATTCAAATGTCTTTTTGTGCGGATGGAGTGTATGGGTCAACACCACTGCACCTGCGCGACGTAAAGAGGAAAGCGGCTCACGGAGCTTTCCAAACGGAATGATTCCTTCGCTTACCAGGTTTTCGGAAGCATCCAGAAGAACCAGATCCACATTCCTGGCAATCCTACGGTGTTGAAAGCCGTCATCAAGCAAGAGAATCTGCGATTGGAAAGTCTGGAGCACCGGGATCGCTTCTGGACGATTCTCGGCAACGATTACCACTGCGCCCGGAAGCTTGTTTGCGAGCCAGTAGGATTCTTCTCCAGCCATCTCCCAGCGTTCCATGACTTGTTTGCCGTCACTGACAATCCGGACTCCTTGAGAGGTTCGTTTGTAACCGCGGCTGAGAATTGCAACACGGTAGCCGCAGGATAGAAGAAACGAACCTATCCGTGCAGTCAGCGCGGTCTTGCCGGTCCCACCCCAGGTCAGGTTGCCGATACTGACCACAAAACATCCCGGATGTACGACGGGCAAATACTCCTTATCGTACAGGGTATTCCGGAAGCTGCTCCACAACTCTCCCAGCATACAGATGTTCCTTCATTGTTTGTAGTACTATTTCGGTAGCACCCTGATTCTGCGCAACGATCTCTCCAGCCGTTTTTCCCATTGCGCTTCTCCGTTCCGGGTTGTTCAGCAATCCGGACACAGCCTGATCCAGGTCCGCCGTGATCCAGATTGCATCGCTCTTGCGGAACTCCTCAAAAACTGCCCGGAAGTTCTCGAAGTGAGGTCCCGTGACAATGGCCTTGCCGAAACAGGCCGGTTCAATCGGGTTGTGTCCGCCATAAGGCGCAAGTGTTCCTCCGACAAAAACAAAGTCCGCTATTTCGTAGCAGGCGGCAAGCTCGCCGATGGTATCAAGAATCAGAACCCGATCCTCCGAAGAAACGCCCTGGGTCCGTCTGGCGCAACGCAATCCGGATCGCGCTACGATTTCCGCCACTTCTGCAAAGCGCTCGGGATGCCGCGGCGCGATCATCAGTTTGAGACCGGTATCGTGCTTTTGAAACACTGCAAGCACCGCTTCTTCTTCGCCCCGCATCGTGCTCCCGCAGATCCAGAGAAGCGAAGATCCTTTCCACGCGACGATCAAATCTCGCAGATCCTGTGAAAGAGGCGCCGGACGGAACTCGTACTTCAGGTTCCCCATCACACGGATTTTTTCCGCTGTCACTCCAAGAGCAGCCATCCGCTCCGCGTCTCGTTTCGATTGCATCAAACACACATCAAACTGCGGAAGGAGCCGTGCTACGAAACTGTAGCGCGGAAACGAACGATCGGAAATCCTTCCGTTGACCAGGACAACCGGCACTCCCTGATCCCGCGCTTCCCAAAGAAAGTTCGGCCAGATTTCCGTTTCCATCACCAGGATGATTCCGGGACAAATCCGGCGAAAGACTTTCCGGATGCACCAGCGCCAGTCAAAGGGGAAGTAAAAAGAAGAATCGGGCAAAACTTCCCTGGCAAGTTTCCGGCCTGTGACTGTCGTTGTAGAAAGGAACAGGGGCAAGTCTGGAAACTCCGTACGTATTCTCTGAATCAAAGGCTTCGCCGCAAGAAATTCGCCAACACTGACTGCATGAATCCAGCAGGACGGACGGGAAGCGGAAACTTTGATCCGGCCAAATCGCTCCCCGATGCTTGAGAGATACTTCCCGCGAAAGATCCCCACCACCAGAAAATACGGAAACATCAGCACAAAGGCGCAGGTGTAAAGCAGAGAGTACAGGAAGCCCATTTCAATGACGAGTGTAACCTAAATATCAAAAATCAAATATCAAAGATCAAATAAACATAAGAAATAAGCAAAGAACGTTGTAAGATGATTCCATCCCCAATGGGTTGGGTTGGTTCTGCAGGAGGTTGTATGGAAGAGCACAAACCACAAGAAATTCAGGTCCAGGCAGATGAGCAGACGCTTCAGGGAAAGTATTCCACGATGGCGCAGGTTACACACACACCGGAGGAATTCTGGATTGACTTTTACGCCATCCTGCCAAATCCTCAGATTGCGAAGCTTCTTTCCCGCATCATTGTGTCGCCCGAACACGCAAAACGTCTCGGAAACGCCATCCTCGATAACGTGAAAAAGTACGAAGCCAGATTCGGCACCATCGACGATGCCCGCGCTCCCATCCCCCAGATCGGATTCAAGCAATAACCGCTAACTTATTGCTAATGAACAACTAGATTGACATTTGTCCGCGCAAAATACATAATGTTAGCGCCTGAAAGCGGAGCGGGACTTATGATCAAAGCAGATCTGGTGGACATTGTATCGAAAGAAACAAAGATCACGAAGACCCAGGCCGAGCGAGCCGTCAACGCAGCAATCGATTCACTGAGGGACGCACTGACGGACGGACGCCGGATTGAGCTTCGTGGCTTTGGCGTGTTTCAGGTAAAGCCTCGAAAGCGCGGAATCGGAAGAAATCCCCGCACAAAAGAGGAAGTGGAGATTCCGCCTGGGAAGACGATCCGGTTTAAGCCAGGCAAGAACCTGCAGAACATCCCCTGATTTTTTTGTTCAAAAGTCTTACATTATAGCTTCTATGTCCGATGAATTTTCGTATCTTTCTACAGCTGGAAGGTTTGCCCCAATCCCCGTTACGCTAGCGCCGCGTGTCCGGTACCGGCTTCCCGTGCTGCTTTTTCTGCTCACGGTGCTCAGTACGCTGTTCTGGGGCGCCTACTCCATGACCATTCAGCAGATCCAGCAAGATCCTGTCGCTCCCTGGAGCTTTCTCCAGCAGGTGATCAGCCATCCGTCCTTGCTCTACAGGGGAATCGGCTATTCCTTTGCGATCATGGCGATCCTGCTGGCGCATGAAATGGGACATTATCTGGCTTGTTGTTACTACGGTATTAGAGCCACGCTTCCTTTCTTTTTACCGGGACCGATTGTCTGGACAGGCACATTCGGGGCCTTTATCCGGATCCGGTCTCCCTTTCCGGACCGCAAAAGCCTGTTTGATGTTGGAATCGCGGGGCCGATTGCGGGATTTGTTGTGGCGCTTCCCTTTATCTATCTCGGGCTGAAATGGAGCGTACCCGTTCCAAAATCCCCGGACCAGATTTATCTGTGGGATCCCTTGATCTTTCGACTGTTTGCCTGGAATGCTCCGCTTGAGAACTATATGCTTCATCCGGTTGGGTTTGCGGCATGGTTCGCATGTCTCGCCACAAGTCTCAATCTTCTCCCGATTGCGCAGTTGGATGGAGGACATGTTTCTTATGCCCTTTTCCGGAAACGCGCCCATACGATCACGTGGATTTTTTTCGGGGCGCTTCTGTTGCTGTCGGCCTACGGATTTACGCGATCCGTACCAGCGGGATTTCAGTGGCTATTTTATTGCGTCCTCTTGCTGGTGTTGCGGAAGATCGCAGGATTCCGTCACCCACCGACACTGGATGACGATGCGCCGATCGGATTTGCGCGCAAAGTCTGGGGCGTGATTGCCGTCATCGTATTCGCTCTGACGTTCATGCCTGTTACAATTTTCTAATGAAAAAACGAATTCTGACGGGAGACCGACCGACCGGAAGTCTTCATCTGGGACATTACGTCGGAACACTGGCAAATCGTGTACGCCTGCAGGAAGAGTATGAATGCTATTTCATCATTGCCGACTTGCACATGCTTACCACTCACTTCGACCGCATCCCCAACATCGGGGAAAACGTCCGCGGGCTTGTTTACGACTACGTAAGCGTGGGAATTGATCCTGAAAAAAGCACCATCTATCTTCAGTCTCTTGTTCCCGAAGTTGCCGAGCTGATGTTGATTTTCTCGATGCTTGTGACGGTGCCTCGCCTGCAGCGCGTTCCCACGCTCAAAGACCAGATGCAGGCGGCTAATTTAGAGGCCGTCACGCTGGGATTGCTTTCCTATCCGGTGCTCCAGGCAGCCGACATTATGATGGTGCGCGCCCATCTTGTCCCGGTAGGCAAAGACCAGTCTTCTCACCTGGAAGTTACCCGTGAAATAGCCGTAAGGTTCAACACTCTGTACGGTGAAGTGTTTCCGATCCCGGAAACGCTAATTGGTGAAGTGCCGACGCTGGTGGGAACGGACGGCCAGGCCAAGATGAGCAAGAGTCTCAATAACGCCATCTACCTGGCCGATGATGAAGAAACCGTCAACAAGAAGGTCATGCGAATGTATACCGATCCAACGCGGCTGCGCGCCACGGATCCGGGACACGTGGAAGGAAATCCTGTTTTCCAGTATCACGATGCATTCAACGACAACAAGACGGAAGTGGACGATCTCAAGGATCGCTACGCAAAGGGACAGGTGGGTGATGTTGAAGTGAAAAAGAAGCTTGCGGCCGCGCTCAACCGGTTTCTAACGCCCATTCGTGATCGCCGGAAACAGATAGAATCGCACCCGGAGAAGATCGAAGAAATCTTGCGTGACGGAAGCGCAAAAGCGCAAAAAGAAGCGCGCGAAACACTGCGGCTTGCACGAGAGGCCATGAAGCTCAAGTTTTGAGATACATACCCATCCGCGAAATGATATAATTTTATAGAAGGTTCACCTCCAGATTTCAGGTAAAAACGGTTAGATGCGTATGCCGATCCTTCGCGTTGAACAAAAACACGAAAAGCCTTTTGACGTCCAGTTAGAAAAGGATTCTTTTACAATCGGACGCTCCTCTGCCAATGATCTGACCTTCAATAATCTTTCGCTCTCCCGCCATCACGCCCGTGTCATCCAGAAGGATGACAAATTTTTCGTTGAGGATGCGGGGAGCCGCAACGGCACTTTTCTGAACGGGATCCGAGTGCGGCAGCCATCTCCGTTGAAAAATGAAGATGTGATTCAGATGGGAGAAATCACTCTTCGTTACTTGTTGCCGTTGTCGGAAAGAGTCGAAGTTAGAGACACCGCCCCTGCACTCGGAATGGAAGCCACGTTCATGATCGACACCGATGAATTGAACATCCGGCGCTACACCGAGGAAGCGATCTCCGGAATTACACCCGCATCGGCTCCTGAAAACCTGTGGCCGGCTCTAAACCAGGCCGCTGCCGCACTGATCACTCATTACCCTATCGACAAGCTGGTGGAAGTGATTATGGACATCGTATTTCAGGCTGTCCCGTCAGAACGAGGAGCATTGATCATGCTGGATCCGAAGCTGCCGGACGAGTTGCAGCTGAAGGTGGTCCGGAATACACATGCGAATCAAAACCTTCAGATCAGCCGGACAATCATCGAAGAGGTCATGCGAAACCAGAAGGCGGTTCTAACCCTGGACGCCCAGACCGATGATCGTTTTGGATCCGCCCACAGTATCCAGATGCAGGGAATCCGTTCCATCATCTGCGTCCCGCTGTGGAACGAAAAAGTCGTGATCGGCCTGATTTACATCGATAATCTCATCGCAAAACGAACATTCACTCAGTCAGATTTGCGCCTGATCGCGTTGATCGCAAATATGGCTGCAGTAAAAATCGAGAACGCATTGCTCCTGGAAGAGCAGCTCGAAAAGAGACGGATGGAAGAGCAGCTCGCTGTTGCGGCTCAAATCCAGCGCCGTTTGCTCCCGCAGAACAACCCTCAAATAGAAAATTATGA
>CAZDDB010000191.1:0-7634 GCA_964504105.1 uncultured Acidobacteriota bacterium | reverse complement strand
TCCTCCTACTTGCTTTTGCGCCTTTCTTTTTCCGGCGTCTGCGGTCCTTTTTGGTGGTTGCGTAATGCAACTGCCGGCAGGCATTCCTGGAAGGCCCGAAGAAAAAACGCGGGTAGATTCTGCTACAGTATTAGTTCTCACTTTGACCAAACTTTGACCATCAGGATCAAAAACCTACCAAAAACAGCCAAATTCAGACAAGTTCAAGGTATCGGTTTCTCGACGACAACTCTTAGTTTGCAGTGACTTACGACTGCGCCCTGTTAAGACTTAAAATCCCGGGTTCCGAAAGGGACGTGCCGGTTCGAGTCCGGCCCTCGGCATAAAATTCACAACAAAAAAAGCCCTGCACGGCAATTCACCGTACAGGGCTTTTGAAAATCGCGTTTCTTAGTGGTTGAGGAAAGCCTCTCCCGTTCTTGTCCGCCTTGCCGCAATGATCGACTTCACAACCTCCACATAGAGTTTCACATCGGACCACCCGCCGATATGGGTGATCAGCTCCATGATCTGGCGTGGTCTTAGATAGAACTCTTTTGTTGCGAGTCTTTGAAGTTCCTTCATTTCCGAAGCGGTACGGCCTTCCGGAATAAAGACGGGATCGTAAGTAGAATAGCCTGCTTGCGAGTTGAACCGGGACCAATCCTTTCCCGTGATCAATCCGCGTTCCTTCGCAATGTTATACAGCGCAGTTCCCGGATACGGAGTGGCCAGCGAGAATTTCGCGAAATCGAGTCCAAGCTTTTTGGCAAAGTCGATCGTTTCCAGCGATTCTTCGCGTGTCTCTGTTGGAAAACCGAGAATCAGTGTGCCGCGGGTCTTGAGTCCCGCTTTTCTGGCCATGGACACTGCCTTTTCAATATGTTCTTTCTTTTCGCCTTTCTTCATCAGTTCCAAAAGACGGGGTGAACCGCTTTCGATTCCGAACGAAATCATTTTGCAATTGCCGTCCTTCATCGCCTTCAGAAGGGGTTCATTGACTTCATCGGCGCGCCCTGCAGCGGTCCACACAACTTTCTTGTGAAGGCCTTTCTGCATGATTTTTTCACAGATCTCAAACACGCGTTTCTTGCTGATGATGAAGTTGTCATCCAGGAAGATGATCTGGCGCGCGTTGTATTTATTGACCAGAATTTCCATTTCTTCCACAACGCGGTCGGCAGAGTGCGCGCGATACTTGAATCCGGAAACCTGCCGCGCGGAACAGAAGATGCACTTAAACGGGCAACCGCGGGAGGACATCATGACACGCATCGGACGGGCAAAAGAGCTGTCCGGCACCTGATGGTACAGGTCCATCTTCACTCCATGCCACATCGGAAGCGGCAGCTTGTCCAGATCACTGAACAAAGGCCGATCCGCAGTCTTGACCGCTTCTTCGCCGTCGCGATACCAGATCCCCGGGACACCTTTCAGGTCGCTGGGCCGGCCGCCGTTGGTGAGAATTTCGTAGACCTCCATGAGTGTATGTTCCGCTTCGCTGATCGCGATCAAATCGATATTCCGGTCTTCCATCACCTCTTCCGGAAGAACTGTCGGATGCGTTCCACCCGCAAGAACATACATATTGGGATAGTGCTTCTTAACAATTGCTGCGATCTTGTGAGCGTCGAAGGATGTCGGAGTCAACATGGTGATCCCGACAAATGCCGGTTTCATCTCATCGATCATCCGCACCAACGCACCCTCTGACAAATCGTCACACTGACCGTCCATGATTCTCACCGGCACACCCGCCGCTTCCAACATTCCGCCAAGATACAGTAACGATACCGGCAGCAGCAAAGACGCCGCATCGCTCAACTTGCCATAATGTTCGTGAACGTTAAAAGTAGGATTGATCAGTAATACGCCTGGTTTTCCCTTTTCCATCCTCATCTCCTTTTCCTTAATTTTCTACAGTGATTATGCATCAAAAGGATAGACCACTAAAACCCGACGTAATATACCATTCATTCGACACCTTGTCAACGCAATCGTTTCCAATCATTTACGGCCACGCAGCTCCTATGCTAACGTATGACCATGCAAGAGGACAAGTCCGTTTTTTCTAAATACCGTGAAAAGCTGGAAGACCATGAGTTGATGATGGGGCCCGTGCAGGGAAAACTTGCCGTACTTCTTGATATCCTTACGGATTCAATGATCGTTGCCGGAAAACATGGGATTTACTGCCGCAACAAACAGAAGCCGGATGAGCCGAGCCTGGACATGCAGTCGATCATGGATGGGCTCCTCGAGAGCAAGGAATTGGTTCAGAGTCTGATGGATTCTTTTCGAAAGAGGAATTAGCCGCCACCTCTAAAATATTGCATCTACAAGAGTTCCATTTGACACTTTCGGAGAACCCTGATATACTTTGCCGTTCGAATGAAGCACTCTGACTCGCTTTACTGAATGAAGGAAACGGTAGCTACCGCTCAAGAGATAGCTGGATCGGAAGCCCCCGCGTCGGTGAAAGATCTCCTCCTGACTCTCCGTCCCCATCAATGGACAAAAAACCTGGTGATTTTTGCTGCCCTGGTTTTTGCAAAAGAGTTGGGCGATCCGGATAAGATCCTCCGGTCGATCGCCGCGTTTCTGGATTTTTGTGTTCTTTCGGGGGCGGTCTATGTGATCAATGATGTAGCGGACTATAAGCAGGACCGTTTCCATCCTGTAAAGAAGAATCGTCCCATCGCCAGTGGGCGGTTGAACCGGTCGTTTGCGGCTGTGATGGGGGTCATCCTCTATATCACGGCGCTGGTTTTTGCCTACCTGATTCACCCGGGGTTCTTTGCAATCGCGTTGGTTTATACTGCAGTGACGGTAGGATACACCTACTACTTCAAGAAAATTGCCATTCTGGATGTAATGGCCATTTCGATCGGTTTCGTTTTACGGGCAATTGCCGGCGGAACAGCAATCGATGTGGAGGCCTCCTTCTGGCTTCTGCTGTGCACGTTTCTGCTGGCCTTATTTCTGGCGCTAAGCAAACGACGCCATGAGTTGGTTTTTCTTTCGGAAGATGCGGCAAAACATCGGACCAACCTGGCTGAATACAGTCCCTACCTTCTCGATCAGATGATCGGGGTGGCGACAGCTTCCACGGTGCTGGCCTATACGCTGTACACAGTTTCTCCGGAAACGACAGCGAAATTTGGAACAGATAAGCTTTCCTTTACAGTTCCCTTTGTGATTTTTGGGATCTTCCGCTATCTGTACCTGATTCACCAGAAGAATGAGGGGGGCAGACCAAGCATGCTTCTGATATCGGACAAACCGCTCCTGATATCGATCATTCTTTGGATTCTCACTTGCGTGGGAATCCTGTATTATCCCCATTTGCCGTGGCTGTCCTGAAAGGGGCATAACCTTTAGGAGAAGAAGAGCATGAAAGATACGAAGGTCCCCTCACATCAAATCGATGTGGTGGAGATCATGAAGAAGATCCGTCAAAGCGCGATCAGCAACAGGGCTGAGTTGACGGTTGAAGATCAGGTACGGCGCGAAGCGAAAAGCGAATTTGCCGGCCTCGTTCAGGACGCAAAAGTTCCGGATTATCTCGTTCAGGAGATCAAACAACAAAGGGTGTTTGAAGCTTACGATCCTCGAACGTTGTATTCTTCGTCGCGTTCAGGGGTCGGGTACTTGATCGGTCTGATCCGAAAGATCCTCAGACCCATCACCAAATTATTTCTCAACCTTGATCCGATGGCACATGAACTGCACAGGTTGACCCTGTTAAACAATTTTTATTTGAGAACGATGCAGGACCTGATCGTAAAGATGTCCGCATTGCGTGTAGAGATACATGCTATGAAGAAACGGTCCGGTCATCATCGTCCCAGAGAAAATAATCGCTTCCCGGGAAACCAGGACCACCGGCGTTCCCACCGCCATCACCGGCGCCAACCGAATGAGGAAAATCGTCCGGTCACGGCGCCTCAGACAGAAGAACCTCAAGCACAAGGGTAATTTCCAGCAAGTTTTGCAGAGGGGGTGAAACGCCTCCTCTGCAAAAATCCCAATCATGAAGATCGCATTCGTAATCCAACGTTATGGTATGGAAATCAACGGCGGCGCCGAATTGCATTGCCGTTACATAGCCGAACGCATGACTCGTCACGCGGAAGTGGACGTATTGACGACTTGTGCGAGAGACTACATTACCTGGAGAAACCATTACCGAGCCGGCTCAGAAAAGATTAACGGCGTCCCCGTGCTCCGTTTTCCGGTGGAGCGCGAACGCAATCCCGATACTTTTGGAAGATTGCAGGAACAACTGATCCGCTTTGAGCACACCGGCCAGGATGAACTGCGGTGGTTGGAGGAAGAAGGACCAAACTCGCCGGAGCTGATTCACTACATCCGGAAAAACAAGGACCGCTATCAGTTCTTTTTCTTTTTTTCGTACCGTTACTTTCACAGTTATCATGGCCTTCACGCGGTCCCTCACAAAAGCATTCTTGTTCCAACGGCAGAGCCGGACGCGGTAATCCACTTCCCTATTTTCCGTGGACTCTTCAATCTTCCTCAAGGGATTGTTTATAACTCTGTGGAAGAGAAACGCATGATCCAGTCGTTGAGCTCAAATTATCAGGTGCCCGGAGACGTTGTTGGTGTCGGTTCCGAAATACCGCAGAAGGCGGATGGGGAAGCCTTCCGCCGGAAATACGGAATGGATTTTCCCTTTTTACTGTATGTGGGGAGGGTTGATGAAAACAAAGGATGTGGACAGCTTTTTGATTTCTTCCTCAGGTTTAAATCAGAGACAAAGTCACCCATCCGGCTGGTGCTGATCGGTTCGGAGGTAATGAAAATTCCAAAGGATCCGGCGATCCTTCATCTTGGATTTGTTGAAGACCGGGACAAATTTAATGCACTGGATGCCAGCGAGATGCTGGTGATGCCATCCTTTTATGAAAGTCTGTCGATGGTTCTTTTGGAGGCATGGGGAATGAGCAAGCCGACGCTTGCAAATGGAAACTGCCGTGTTTTGATGGGACAATCCATCCGCTCCAATGCGGGGTTGTTTTATGCCAACTATGAAGAATTCAAACGATGCCTGCTGTTTTTAGGCAGCCGCCCGCATCTGCGAAAGATCCTGGGACACCATGGCAGGCGTTTCTATCAGGAAAACTACAGTTGGGACATCATCGAACAAAAGTATTTGAACCTCATGAACGCCGTAAAAAACTAAAAATCAAATAAACATAATCCAATAAGCAAAAAAAGAGCTGTCTATGCTTTTGTCACGGATGTCATCATTGCGGTTCGAAGCCTTAGAAGCGTATCTAACACAAAGGTTCCCTGAATCGGTAATGCAGTTCTTTACTTGTTGAATTATGTTTATTTGATATTTGATATTTGATTTTTGATATTTTATGCAGGCACATCAGTTTGTAACAGCGTTGAGTTACGGCGATGCAATCGGAGATTACACGCTGGAGATCCAGCGGATTCTCCGCAAGAACGGGTATCAATCGGAGATCTTTTGCGAGATTGTCCATCCGCGGGTTGCAAAGTATGTCAGGCCGCTGGCGGATTACAACCTGATGGAAGGGGACGACGTGCTGATGCTGGTGCATTTTTCGATCGGTTCTTATCTTGGCAACGTCGTGCCTCATCATCACGGGAAGAAGCTGCTGATTTACCACAACATCACGCCGTTTGAGTGGTTTGTCGATATCAACAGCGTTCTTGCCTATCAATGTTTGATCGGGCGCGGACAGCTCGGGATGCTGAAAAAGTATTGCCCGATGGCCCTGGGAGATTCCGAATATAACCGGCAGGAGCTGCAATCGATCGGGTTTCCAAACACAGGGGTATTGCCGATCCGGCTGGATTTTCACAAGTTTGACGGCGAAGCAGACCCTTTGACTCTCCGCATGTACGACGATCATCGTACGAATATCGTAGTGGTTGGCCGAGCGATCCCCAACAAGAAACTGGAAGATGCCCTGAAAACTTTTGCTTACTATCAGAGATTTGTAAACCCGCTCAGCCGGCTCATTCTTGTCGGGCAGTGGACCGGATTTGATCGTTACTACCACGCACTTCGCGAAATGACCACGCAGCTTGGGGCGCAAGAAGTGATCTTTACAGGACACGTCAGCTTTGAAGAACTGCTCGCCTTCTACAGACTTGCGGACGCCATGCTGATCCTCAGTGAGCATGAAGGTTTCTGCGTGCCGTTGCTGGAAGCATTTTACATGAACGTCCCTGTGATTGCCTGGGATGCCTGTGCTGTTCCCAACACGGCAGGCAAAGGCGGCGTCATCATCCATGAAGAAAAACGGTATGCCCCATCGCGGAGCTGCTCCACCGTCTTTGCACCGACAACGGCCTCCGCCAAAAAGTGCTGGACGCGCAGCGCACACAGATCGAAGAGCACACAAACTTCCCGTTTGAGAAGGTTCTTCTGGACACACTCGACGAGCTCAAGCAGAAAGAACAGATCCAAGTGTTTCCCGGCCCCGTTTGAGCTCATCGTATGCAAATTCACCAGCTCGTTCCCGCCCTTCATGATGGAGACGCAATCGGAGACAGTGCTCGCGCAATGCGTGATTTCTTGCGTTCGAAGGGTTACGACTCGAGACTCTTTGCGTACAACATCGATGAGAGTCTGTCGGGTGAGGCAAGCAATTTTGATCTCCACCCCCCGATGATGTCGGGTGAAGACATCTTGATCCTTCACTTTGCTGTGCCTTCAGGAATGACAGAATTCGTAAAACGCGCCGCGTGCAAGAAAGCAATCATTTACCACAACATCACGCCGACTTATTTCTGGCTGCCATATGACCGCTCTCTGGTTCATCTGGCCTATGCGGGCAGAAAGGAACTGGAGAGTCTTGCGCCCTTTGTCGATCGCGCTGCCGGCGATTCCGAATACAACCGGCGGGAGTTGGACCAACTCGCATTCCCGAATACATGCGTGCTTCCAATTTATGTCCGGCGCGAACGATATGAAGTCCCCCCTTCGCGTATAATCCTGAAGAAAATGCGGGATGACTATTTCCAATTCCTGTTTGTGGGACGTGTTGCGCCGAACAAGAAACTGGAGGACGTGCTGAAGCTGGTCTATTACTATCGAAAGTTATACGATCCTCTGTCGCGCGTTGTGTTCGTGGGAAAGACGGACGTGGTCCCAGCGTATCGCGAAGCGTTGCGGGAATTCACCTCACGGCTCGAATTCATGCCGGAAGACGTCGTGTTTGCCGGTCATGTTGATTGGCCTGAACTCGTTGCGTACTATAAGAGTTCCCATCTTTTCATTTCCATGAGCGCGCACGAAGGATTTTGTGTGCCGCTGGTAGAAGCTATGATTTGCGAAACACCGATCGTCGCTTACTCAAAGGCTGCCGTGCCTGATACGCTTGGGGATGCAGGGATACAGTTTGACGAAAAGGATTTTGTTTCGATCGCAGGGATCTGCCACCGGATCCGGACGGACGATTCTTTCCGGAATTCGATTCTGGAAGGACAACGAAAACAGTTGGAAAAGTATTCCATGGATGAGCTGGAGAAATCGATCGAAGTGTTCCTCGCACCGCTTGTAAGCAACCAAAGGATGAAGGCAGAAGGATGAAGGATGAACCGAGTGCCGGAAGCAGTTTTGTAGCGCCGGCGTCCCGCCGGCCGGTGATTGAAGT
>CAZDDB010000190.1:0-7639 GCA_964504105.1 uncultured Acidobacteriota bacterium | reverse complement strand
GCTTGGTTTTGCTTTTGATATCTATGAGTTGCTGATGTTGCCGTTGATCCTGAGACCAGCGCTGAGCGAACTCGGTAAAATCCAGCTGGGTACTCCCGAGTTCGCACAGTGGCGCGACATGATGTTTTATTTACCCGCTGTCTGCGGCGGAGTCTTTGGATTGTTGGGCGGCTATTTAACCGACCGGCTTGGACGCCGCCGGATTCTGGTCTGGTCGATTCTGATTTACGCTTTCTCGGCTCTTGCCGCGGGCTTCACCACTTCCCTGACCTGGCTTTTGATTTTTCGGTGCACGACCTTCATCGGAGTTTGTGTGGAATTTGTTGCGGCGGTGGCCTGGCTGGCAGAACTCTTTCCGCATCCAAGACAGCGCGAGTCTGTGCTTGGATATACGCAGGCGTTTTCTTCCCTCGGTGGTTTACTGGTAACCGGCGCTTACTATCTGGCCGTGACGTATGGAGAATCGCTACCGGCGATTCACGGTGCTCATCAGGCCTGGCGATATACGCTGATCTCGGGAGTGATTCCTGCGATTCCCTTAATTCTGATTCGGCCATTCCTGCCGGAATCAACGACGTGGGCAAAGAAAAAAGCGGAAGGCACGCTGCGGCGTCCGAGTATCGCGGAACTGTTCCGTCCCGAATTCCGCAAGACAACTCTGATTACCACGCTGATGTTTGCTTGCAGCTATGGCGCGGCTTTTGGAGCGATTCAGCACTTGCCGCAAATTGTTCCCGGTATTCCTGAAGTTTCAGTTTTGTCGAAGCCACAACAGCAGCAGATCGTCAGTTCGGTTCAATTCTTCCAGGAAGTGGGTGGTCTCGCGGGGCGCTTCCTTCTGGCGTTTCTCGCGATCCGAATCCTGAGAAGGCAAAAGCTATTGCGCCTCTTCCAGATCCCAGGTCTGATCTTGATCCCGCTGGTGTTTGTGTTTCCGGCAGTTCAGGATGTGCAAATGCTGCGGATGGGAGTGTTTCTCGCGGGAATGTTGACGGTCGGACAGTTCAGTTTTTGGGGAAACTATCTTCCGCGAGTCTATCCGACGCATCTGCGGGGAACGGGCGAAGGCTTTGCCGCTAACATAGGCGGGCGCATGATCGGCACTTCGGCCGCTCTATTGACAACTCAGTTGTCCAGGTTTGTGCCGGGCAACACTCCCGCCACAAAACTTGCGTACGCTGCCGCAGGTGTCGCCCTGCTGGTCTATGCCATTGGCCTCCTGCTCAGCTTTTGGCTTCCGGAGCCAAAACAAGAATTACCGGAATAAAAAGTACGCAGGGGCGGGGCTTGTCCCCGCCCTCATCCTGAACGGGCGACCACAAGGGTCGCCTAACCACCAACCTGACAAAAACCGGTGTGGTAGAATAACAAACTCGTTATGGAAGACTCCCAAAATCACACTGAATCTCCGCGAAAAACGGACTTTATTCGTGAAATCATCGATCAGGATAACCGAACCGGACGGTATGAAAGCCGTGTGCATACACGATTTCCACCCGAGCCGAACGGTTACCTGCACATCGGTCACGCGAAATCGATCAACCTGAATTTTGGAATTGCCCGCGACTACAACGGCAAGACAAATCTCCGGTTCGACGATACAAATCCACTCAAAGAGGAACAGGAATACATCGATTCCATCAAACGCGATGTGCAATGGCTCGGCTTTGATTGGGAGGACCGCGAGTATTATGCCTCCGATTATTTCGGTCAACTGTATGAGTGGGCAGTTCAACTAATTAAAGCCGGAAAGGCCTACGTGTGCGATTTGACTGCCGATCAGATTCGCGAATACAGGGGTACTCTGACAGAACCCGGAACCGAGAGTCCGTACCGCAACCGCGGCGCCGAAGAAAATCTCGATCTCTTTGAGCGCATGAAGTCGGGCGAGTTTCCGGACGGCTCCCGTGTGCTTCGCGCAAAAATCGACATGGCTTCCGGAAATCTGAATTTGCGCGACCCCGTTCTTTACCGGATCTTGCATGCAACTCATCCAAGAACGGGAGATCAGTGGTGCATTTATCCCATGTACGATTGGGCTCACGGTCAAAGCGATTCCATTGAAAGGATCACTCATTCGATCTGCACTCTGGAGTTTGAGGACCATCGTCCACTCTACGACTGGTTTATTGAGCAACTGGGCATTCATCATCCGCGTCAGATCGAGTTCGCGCGGCTCAACATGACGTACACCATCATGAGCAAGCGAAAACTGCTGGATCTGGTCAACAATAAAATCGTGAGCGGATGGGATGACCCGCGAATGCCCACACTTTCCGGCATGCGGCGCAGAGGCTATACGCGGGAAGCGATTCGGACTTTCTGCAACACTCTTGGTGTTGGAAAAAGTGAAGGGATCGTCGATTTTTCTTATCTGGAGTATTGCTTGCGCGAAGATCTGAACAAGCGCGCTCCGCGTGCTATGGTCGTGCTCAGACCATTGAAAGTCGTGATCGAAAATTACCCCGAAGACCGTGTTGAAATGCTGGAATGCATCAACAACCCGGAAGATACTTCCGCTGGAACACGCCAGGTGCCATTCTCCCGCGTGCTCTTCATAGAACAGGAAGATTTTCGTGAAGATCCTCCAAAACAGTTTTATCGCCTGGCGCCCGGCCGCGAAGTGCGGTTGCGTTATGCCTACTTTCTTACCTGCAAAGATGTGATCAAGGATACAGCCACCGGTCAAATCCGTGAGCTGCGCTGCACCTATGATCCCGCCACAAGAGGCGGCGACTCGCCGGACGGTAGAAAAGTGAAGGCTACACTTCACTGGGTATCTGCCGCTGATGCGGTTGCCGCTGAAGTCCGCCTGTACAACCATCTATTTACAAAACCAAATGCCGATGATGCGGAAGAAGGAAAGGATTTCAAATCCAATCTCAATCCTGAATCGCTGGAAGTTCTGCAGGATTGCATGCTGGAGCCCTCCTTGAAAAATGCGAATGCGGGAGATGTCTATCAGTTCGAGCGGCAGGGTTACTTCTGTATGGATCCCGATAGCTCGCCGGCAAAGCCGGTTTTCAACCGCACAGTAACGCTGAAAGATACCTGGGCCAAGATCGAGAAAAAACAGAAAGGGTAGGCTGGAACCACGGAGACACAGAGGCACAGAGGCTTGAAAGTCGTTGTCTTCTTCTACTTGATCCTTAGTGTGTGCTGCATGGTGGGGGCGACGCTTGTGATTGCCCAGTCTCAGACTGAGCCCACAGATTTCCATGAAGAGGTCGATGTTACACTTGTAAATGTCTACCTTACAGCAACTGATTCCGCAGGGAATTTTATTGCAAATCTAAGACCGGATGAATTGGTCTTGAAAGAAGATGGAGTCACACAATCGGTTTCCTATTTTGGCGACCTTGGAGCAGAAGACAGCAGCATTCCTGTAACGGTGGTATTCCTGGCTGATAACAGCACCAGCATGAATGAAAAATTCCAGGGACAGCGCAAGATCGACATCGTGAAGAATGCCGGATTTCTCATCATGAACGAGCTCAGAAGCCAGGACAGGATGCTGGTAGTTGGTTTTCACCGGGATCTCACACTGGTGTCCGGCCCTTCCTCGAGCAAAGAACAGTTGAAGGATGCGATTTCGTCTCTAAAAGTGGAATACAGTCCTACAGCTCTGTTTGATGCCCTGGATTTTGCGATGAAGAAAGTCAAAGAAGAACCGGGCAGAAAATTGATTCTCCTCTGTTCAGATGGACAGGACAATGCGAGCCGCCTCCGGCTAAATTATGTTCTGGAAGAAAGCCTGAAGTCACCGGATGTCATGATCATTGCGCTCGGGACAATCTACTACGATTCGACGATCCCCTGGTTCGGCGCGGAAGAAGATCTTCGCCTCGGGAAAAACAACCTTAGCTCTCTTGCGGACAGCACGGGAGGCTACACTTTCTTTCCGTCAAAGATCGAGGAGCTCAAAAAGGCGATGGAAACCATGCGCCAGCTGATCCGCAGCCAGTACACTCTGGCGTATCGCCCGTCCAATGAAAAGAAAGATGGTTCCTGGAGAAAAATAGAAATTCTCTGCAAGAGAGCCGGTGTAAAACTGCGATACCGCGAAGGCTATTACGCAAAATGAGACATGGTTGGTTCTGCCGGCGGGGACGCCGGCGTTACAAACCGATTATAATTTGATCCTGGAGTTTTCCATGGAAGAAAAAGCAACATTTGGTTCCGGCTGTTTCTGGTGTACAGAAGCGGTGTTTCAACGTGTCCGTGGAGTCAAGAGCGTATCATCCGGTTATGCAGGCGGTCGCGTTCCCAATCCAACCTATCACCAGGTCAGCGGCGGAAACACCGGTCATGCAGAGGCGGTTCAGATCACTTACGATCCATCCCTGGTGAGTTACGCAGAACTTCTTGAGATTTTCTGGAAGACTCACGATCCCACCACGCCAGACCAACAGGGAAACGATTACGGACCCCAGTACAGGTCGGTGATCTTTACTCACAATGAAGAACAGCAAAAACTTGCCAACGAGTACAAAAAGAAACTGAATGAGGCAGGAATCTGGAAGGATCCGATCGTGACTGAGATTACGCCGTTTTCAAATTTCTATACGGCTGAAAAATATCATCAGGATTACTACAATCAGAATCCCAATCAGCCCTATTGCCGGTTCGTGATCGTTCCGAAGCTGGAAAAATTCAAGTCCGTCTTTAAAGACAAACTGATTTCAGCTTCCTGAGTTCTGTTCCGGCAGAAATTCCGCCGGGATTGGATTGCCTTCGCGCTCGCGATCCCATAAAGAAGCAACGATCCACCAGCGATTACCGGCATAAACGAGCTCGATAGAGTTAATGCCGCGCGCAATGATCGGACCATCCGGAGTGCTGCGTGCTTCGTATGTGCTGAACACATGCTGTACTTTGCCATAACGGCGCGTGACGCGGTGAATTTCGCGCTCAAAAAATCCGGAGGCAAGCAAAGGTTCGCTTCGCTGGATGTATTCGGGGAGATTCAGCACCAGGGCATAGGGACCCGATTCCTGTTTCACTCCGGTAGGAACAAACAGCGCGCCCGGAGCATACAGAGTGCGATCGCGTTCCCAATCGCGTGGTTGACCGGCGGGTCCGGAGATCACATCATAGAAGGCATTCAGAATGCCATCAAGAGTCGATACATCTTCAGAACGCGCCGGTATCTCGAGGTGTTCGAGATCTACAAATTTGTCCATGTTGGGGCTATGATAGCATGGGAAAATCGGCATCATGCGAGTGATTCTGGAGTCCTGCTCGCTCCCGCTCGCATGTTGCGGATTACGTATGTGCGTTTCTCCGGCGGGCGGGACGCCCGCGCGACAGGGCAGTTTAATTCTTAACCTTGCAGGTTAACGTGGAGACCCCGTTCTTGCGAATCACGTTTACGCTGTCCGTGGTCGTTACACCATAGATGTCGCATGTAAATCCTTGATAAGTGACTGTCTGTGCCGGTGGAGCGATCGGCTGCTTTCCGGAACATCTCAGCATCCGGAATCCGTTCGCCGAATTTGTAACGACGGCATGAGTGTGGAAGTCTACAAAGAACAAGTTGCCGTTCGAATCCTTGAGTCCGCAAAAAAAGCGGTGAGTCACCCCCGCTCTGCTGCTGACCCCGGCGGTCCCCATGTTGGTGGAAACCTGCTGTTCAACAGCTGGGCCTGAGGGAGACAGGGAGACAGCCGCTGGAATATCCATTGTGGCCTTACCCCCTTCGTTGCAGGAAATCATGAAGAGCGCAAGCGCAAGTCCAAAAAATAATAAACTCCATCTTTGTTTCATAACGTCTCCTCTTGCAAAATTCGTCACGGGCAACTGTTTTTCGTAACTTTCATCTGAGTACTCTTAATCGTCGCAGTACCACTTCCGCCCCCACAACTTGAAAGTTCGGTAAGAAAAATCGCGTACGTGCCTGGACCCTGGTTCTGATAGAAAGTCAGAACGTTTGCGCTGCCTGTATTCACTGCGCCGGAGGCTTTCAATGTCAGGAAGGTAACAGCATTGGGCGCTCTCAAGCGGACTCGAGTACAGCTCGTTAAGTTCGTAGTTCCCGTCAGACTCCATGTAATTGTTGCCGATGTGGCGGTTGCTCCCGTAATCGTGAAAGCGGGAAGCAAGTTCGCACCCAGTGTCTGATTCTTGACTGTAAATGAACTAGGGCTTTGATTCGCCGTTTGTGTAATTGTACCGGGAACCGCATCGGCGGCAGTTGCGCCGGCAGTTGTAGTGCTCAGTCCACAACCGTTCTTGTAACGAATCGAGTAGGTGAATGTTGTGGTGTTCGCAGCCGTTGTATCGGTAAAACTTGTTGTTCCGTACGCGACATTGGACGCAATCGCAGTGCCGTTGCGGAGCACATCATAGAAGCGAGTGCCCGTGTCGTTGTCTCCCCAGTTTCCCGCATCCTTGGCCCACGTGATCAGAACTCCGGTATCTGCGCAAGGATCTTTATCAGCGGCCGTATTGTTTATCAGACTGGAAGGAGCGCTACATCCAGTCACGCCGCAATTTGCAAATTTGAATGAGGCGATGCGTGTTCGCCAGGACGCGGAGCTCGTAGTCTGAAGATACTCGTTCGTATACCAGAACGTGCAATCATCGGAAGGATCAACCGACAATGAACTGTAATCTCCCCACCGGGATGCGGCATTTGTTTGCGAGCCTCCGCCTGCGATGATCGTTCCTTCGCCCTGCGGTGTTGTATTCAGCGGATCGGTCACCAATCTGCCGGTGTAGCGAATCGACGGAAAGAGGCTTGTTCCCGATACGCTATACCCGAGTGCGATATTGCCTGCATGATCCATCGCAGCGCTTCCCATCCATCTGTGGTCAGCGTCGGGAGCAAACGTGGCCTGTTGATTGACAGTGGATGGGGTCCCATTCGATCTGCGGACTTCGTACCATCGAACGCCTGCATGGTTTGTGCCGGCATCCACAGTATGACTGACAACGCACAGATCAAAAGTACCCATGTTTCTGTATGCAGCGCGGTACATCATGCGGTCGGAGATGACATCCAATTTTTCAGTTGTACCGGGCTGAGGAATGCAGTCGCGTCCGGAAGTTCCGCAAGCAAAAGAGGTATCGAAGGCCGCGACGCTGACGAGGGAAATCGGAGCGAATGTTGAATTGGCAGGAGTTGCAAAGTCAACTGTAAATCTCCAGAAATGCAGTGCATTGAATTCAAAATCAACAAACAAACCACCGGAGCCTGGCGGAGGCAGCGTAAACCCATCCAGATCGCAGGGCAACTGTCCGGCTTCACTGGCCACGTCAAATTTTACAAACTTCGCCGCCTGGCCTAACAGCATCTTGTTTCTTTCAAATGCCACCGCGCCTGCGCTGTTGAACGTACCCGCCGGCATGGTGAACTGGTTGATGGACATGAAGTACGCATCGGGCCACACACCAAAATGAGGATAGTCATTCAATAATGTATCGCTCATTTTAAACTCATACCGGAAATACGCACCGGCCGGATCAGGAGTCTGGGAGATCGCGATGCACTGAAAGAATGGGCCGGTGTTTGTAGCAATGTTAGGCAACGCGAACTGAGTAATCATCCACCGGTCCGCAAGCTGATCGTATTGCACGATTGGATCACCATTGTTTGTAGTCTGGCAGGCTCCGCCGAAGCCGGCCCAAAGTGTATTAA
>CAZDDB010000189.1:1763-7646 GCA_964504105.1 uncultured Acidobacteriota bacterium | reverse complement strand
ATCGTGGGTCATGACTCCGGCATCCTGGGTATATTTCGGTTGGATCCGAGCACTGGAAGACTGAGTCCAATTGGTGTGCAAAATGTTGGAGCACAGGTGACTTCAATGGACATAAAGCGAAATCGGCTTGCAGTTGGAACCTTCGAAGGGGATGTCTTCCTGTACAAAATCAGGAAGAACTCACTGAAGCTCCTTGAACGAAACTCGATTGGAAGCAATATCGTTACCGATGTCGCATTTTCAGGTAAGAAGACGTTGTTCGTTACGGATGTAACTCCGGGCCGCGTTGCGGCATTTGATTTAGCCAGGAACGGAAAACTGAAGCTTTCTGGTGAACTTCAGTTGACCGGCCAATCCTCACGATCGCTTGCTACGGTTCGGGGGGAAAACAAGAAAGACACATTTGTAATCGTGAACGAATTCAGCAACAACCAGACGCTTGTGGTGAAAGCCAGCGAGCAGTGAGTCCAATCAGATATAAGGCATCGGGAAACAGGAGGGGTTTATGGAGACAATATCTCTGATATTACTGTTTGCGCGAACGGGACCTTAATTATGCAGCGCAGGCTTCCAGCCAGGCTTCCAGCCTGCTCTTCAGAAGAATCTCTTCACTAATTGATGAATCTCTACCGAGCAACCCATCTAGGGCCACTGATGTGCTTCTGTACACAAAGCTGCTTTCGCCGGATTGTTTAAAACATATCGAACGCTGAACTCAAATTGTCTTTCGCTTTTGATCAATCGATCTCCTTCCCGCCTGTACGGGTATTTATAACATGGATACGCGAATGTAGGAAGTTCAAAAAGAGCGGTGCGTATCTTTTCTAATCAGCGATCTCAATCGGCATCCGGCGGTATTTCATGACGTTCCCATTATCCCATGAAGATTAACCACGGAGGACACTGAGTGCACGGAAGTATAAGAAAGGGGAGACTTGCGGAGATGGGAGCTTTTCTCCGTGACCTCCGTGTGCTCTGTGGTAGAGTGGACACAAGTCGATATGGAATTGCGAACACTTGGGAACACGGGGCTGAGCGTGTCCCGTCTGGGGTTGGGCATGGCGGCACTTGGGAGGCCAGGTTACATCAATCTCGGACACGAACAAGATCTGGAAGGCGAATACGATGAGGCAGCGATGGAACTCAGGGCGCATAGATTGCTTGACAGTGCGTGGAACGCGGGAATTCGCTACTTCGATGCAGCGCGATCGTATGGATTGGGGGAGCAATTCCTGGGAAGCTGGCTCACCTCCGCCAGTATTTCTCCAACGTCAGCTACGGTAGGTTCCAAGTGGGGCTACACATACACGGCGCGTTGGAAAGTCCATTCTGAATCTCACGAAATCAAAGACCATTCGCTTGCGGTACTTCAGAGGCAATGGAAAGAAAGCAACGCGCTATTGAACGGCTATCTGGATCTCTATCAAATTCACTCTGCAACAGCAGAAAGCCGTGTGTTGGATCGCCAGGATGTACTGAAAGAACTTGCGCGAATGAAAAGCACTGGGGTCCACATCGGTTTGACCTTGAGCGGACCGGATCAGGTCCAAACTTTGCGGCAGGCGATGGGTATCGAGTTCGATGGAGTTCGCCTTTTTGAAACCGTGCAGGCAACATGGAATTTGCTCGAACCGTCTGCAGGACCTGCGCTTTCGGAAGCACACGCGGCCGGGATGGGCATCATCATCAAGGAAGCGCTGGCAAATGGCCGTCTGACGGACCGGAACCGGGATCCGGATTTCGCGCCAAAGCTTGCCATTCTTCAAGAAGAATCGGCACGTTTGAATACTTCCATCGATGCGCTTTTGCTGGCTGCGGTTCTTGCTCGGCCTTTTGTGGATGTCGTACTGAGTGGAGCGACAACCGAAACGCAGCTCGCATCGAATTTGAACGCCTTGGCTCTTCATCCTGATACCAATGCGACCGCGCGGCTGGCGGAACTTGCCGAGCCGGTAGAAGTGTATTGGGCGACGCGAAAAAAGCTGTCCTGGAATTGAGATCCTTGCTAGCGCCGGCGATGCCTGAGCAAAAAAGCAAATGCCTATAGGATCTTTTATAAGATTTCATGGCTTGTTTGGCTGGAAGAGGAACTGCTCCAGGCCGCGAAACAGCCCAACGCAGCCAGTCACCTTGCGAATTGCAAGCAACGCGCCTGCGAGATAAGGAGCCGGGCTCGCGCCGGCATCATAGCGGATGCTTAAACGCTCATCCGTTTCGCCAAAGATGACTTCCATTCCGATTACATAACCCGGCAGCCGGATCGAATGAATTTGAGTTTCGTTCAACGTCGCGCCCCGGCTTTCCACCGGTCCCACCGTTTTATGAATGGGATATGGCGTCTTCGGCTTCCGGATCTCCGAAAGCCGGAAAGCCAGCTGCCTTGCCATGCCGCTGGGCGCATCGGGTTTCAGCGCTGAAGCATAATCGATCACTTCCCAGTGTGAAAGAAATTTTGCGGCCTCACAAGCAAACCGCTGCAGCAAGATCGCTGAAGTAGCAAAATTTCCACACGCAATCACGCCAACGCGATTTTGAAGCGCCGCTTGGTGAATCTCCTGATAATCCTCATCGCTCAAACCGGAACTTCCCAGGACAACAGGAATTTTGTTATCAACCGCTGTTAAAACGTGGTTCTTTACAACTTCCGCGCTTGTAAAATCCACATAAACATCCGGTTGTATTGCAAAAGCTTCGTCTACCGATTTTTGTATGATCAAATCCAGATCCGGCTCATCGAGAATTTTCCCAAGATTTTCTCCCGCTTGCCTGCGGGAGATCGCGCCCACCAGGCTCAGATCATCGGCTTTGAAAATCTCCCGGCACAATGGCAGGCCGGTCCAACCGGTTGCGCCACCAACACATATTTTGAGGCTCATGCTTTTCTCCTGAACAATCTCAGAGAGTCCCGAAGGTCCTTCGCGAGCAGCTCCGGTTCCTCCCACGCACCAAAATGACCGCCGGACGGCATTTCTGTCCACCGCTGGATATTATAACCACGCTCCGTCCACTCGCGCGGCGGCATCGGATCTTCCTTTGGAAAACGTGCAACAAAACAGGGAACCTCCACTCTGACTCCTTTTGACATATGAACGGGAGCCTTCTGGGCTTCCTGATACAACCGGACTGAAGAATGAATCGTCTCGGTAAACCAATAAATACTGATATTGGTCAAGAGCTCATCTTTGGAAAACCGGTTTTCGACATTGCCGTTACAATCGCTCCAGCTCTGGAATTTTTCAGTGATCCAGGCTGCAAGCCCTGCGGGTGAATCGTTCAGTGCACAGGCAAGGGTTTGAGGTTTTGTCGCTTGAACATGAGCGTAACCTCCTTCCCGCTGATACCAGTCCTCGCGACGCCGCAGGAATGTTTGTTCCGAATCAGAAAGCGTATCTGTAGATTCCACAGGAGGCTTGTAGGAACCGGGAATATAGTTCAGGTGGATCGCCATCAGGCTCTTTGGATGGAGCAAACCAAGCCACGTTGCAACCGTCGCTCCCCAGTCTCCGCCTTGCGCAATGAATTGTGTATAGCCGAGCTGCTTCATCAGTTTTGCGAACAGACCTGCAATCATGGGTCCGTTCATTCCCGCCATGGAAGGTCGATCGGAAAAGCCGTACCCGGGTAACGATGGCACCACCACATCAAACGCATCGGTCGCATCTGCCCCATGCTTTTCGGGGTCGGTAAGCAAGGGAATCATGCGCTGCATTTCCCAGAAAGATCCTGGCCATCCGTGAATTAGAAGCAACGGCAGGGAGCCTTTATGCGGGCTCCGTTGATGAATGAAATGAATGCCGAATCCATCTATTTTGGATCGATAATGCGGAAAGGAATTCATGGCGTCCTGTTGTGTAAGCCAGTCGTACTCACCCTGCCAATAAGAAACGAGACTCTGAATGTAGGCCAGGGATGTCCCTGCATTCCAGCTCCGTGGATCGATGGAATCAGGCCAGCGTGTTCTTTCAAGTCGCCTTTTTAAATCTACTAACTTTCGCTTCGGAATGCGGATTTTAAAATTCATAGAATCTTTTACCTCACCATTGAAAGCTTTTTTGAAGGTTAGATTATTTCTTATGGGATGCCATTTGTCAACCTGCCTTTGGGAAGCTAGCAGTATAATCAAAAGGTACCAGGATAGATCATAGGAAGTGTTAACATTGTTCTGATGGACATCCGTTTTATTGGCGAATCTCTTTGTTTGGATTTTGTGAACACAGTACACAACTATGGCTCCGCTGACCCCCGGGAAGAGCTGAACAGTTTTGAAGATCTTGTAGTCTGGGGCCAAAGGGCCGGTATTATTAAGACGGCCGAGATCCGCCATCTCTCGCATACGGCGCGGAGAAAGCCTTCCAAAGCGGAACGATTCTTGAAGCATGTCAAGCATCTTCGGAGATCCCTTTACGGTGTGTTCTATTCGATCTCGAAAAAGCGACCGATCGAGCAAAGTCACGTGCCCTTGATCAAGCGGCATTTATCCAGGTCTTTGAAACACATGACGATTCGCATCGAACAAGGACGGTACAGGCTTTCGCCTGATCAAACCGAACCGTCTGCGAATCGGTTGTTATCCATGATTCTTGAATCCACGCTGCGGTTGTTGATATCTGAACAGGATCTTTTGCGGGTACGGCAATGTGAAGGAGAAAACTGCACATGGCTTTTTCTAGACCGCAGCAAGAACCGCAGTCGCAAATGGTGTGAGATGGAAAGTTGCGGCAGCCGCGCAAAGGCGCGCCGGTATTATTACAGAAAAAGGAAACAAAAATGATGGGGTATTGCAGGGGGCGACGCTTGTGGGCGCCCTCACGAGATCGCCATTCTTCGCGGCGGGCGACCACAAGGGTCGCCCCTACCATTTTCCCAAACTCAGCCCACGCTCCATATGGCATAATGCTAAAACATGCTGAAGAGATCCTGTCTTATCATCGGCGCGTTGTTTATTGCCGCTTTCGCCGGATATTACTATTTTCTTCGAAGTCAGCCGCTGGATACAGCAGCTATCTGGCTGCTCTCCTTTTTCGGGTCTGCATTCTCCTTGATGTTTCTCGGGTCCATCTCCACAGCAGTACGAAGCTTCCGGGAGCTGAGGATCTTCCAGGCGGCTGGGTCCGGCAGGCCTTTCCGCGACGGCGAGACTGTTGGCATTGCAGGAACTATCCGTCCGACCGGTTTTCCAGCCCAAAGTCCGCTCCAAAAAAAGGAGTGTGTTCTGTATGAATACGAGATCGGTAATTTAGGATCGAAGGGGCAAAAAGACTATACCGGAATCAGGCTGGTTCCCTGCACAATTCGTGTGCCACAGGGAGATATCAAGCTGCTTGGCTTTTCGATTCTTGAACACTTCCAGGGAAGCGGGAGCACTAGCTCCGATCTGGAGAACGCGCGTGACTACGTTGCTTCTACACAATTCGAGAAAGTGACCCTCGCCAAATCCATCAACTTCATTGGCGACTTTATGAACGCCATGGCCGATGACGATGGAGTTGTCAGGAAGGATTGGCAATTGGGTGAAGCGGCTGAGATTCATTCCGGAACTTATCTTTCCGAGAAGATCGTAGAGCCCCGTCAGGAGGTCTGTGCGATCGGCACCTATTCAGCCCAGGCAAATGGAATCGTCCCTACAAAGAAGCGGTTGATCCAGCTATATCCGGGCAACCTGGAAGCCAATCGTCATCGAATCGGCGGAGGGAAGCGTTCCGCCGTCCTGATAGGATTCATATTGTTCGCCGCAATACACATCTTTATCGGCGCTGTACTCTACATGTCCAAACATCGCGAAGTCTGGAGTCCGCCAAGAGAACAGGCATCGTCCCTGCAATCGGCCGCGCAGGACCGGGATTTCAAGTCGCTTGAACGGATGCTCAATAGCGGAATCGATCC
>CAZDDB010000189.1:0-1663 GCA_964504105.1 uncultured Acidobacteriota bacterium | reverse complement strand
AAATACAGCAAGCCGTTCGTCGTTTGCAAAGACTACATCCAGGCCATCCATAAGAAAGACATCGAAGCGATGCGGTCCTATACAACGATAAGAACTCCCCATTTCTATGATGATATCGACTTTAAGATCTGGCAGGATGTAAGGCCTCTGAACATGGAGCTCGTGGATGGCTACATGAACGATACTGCCGCGACCTTGTCGCTCCAGAGCCCGGACGGTGGCATGAAATGGTTTTATCAGCTCACCTTCCGCGACGGTAGATGGCTGATCTCACGCGAGTGGTCACCGTAGGGGCAACCCTTGTGGTCGCCCGCATCGAAGAGAGTAGAATAGAATGATTTTGCGATCATGAAAATAGCAGTGATTGGCGGCGGTCCGGCCGGTTTGTATTTCGGCATTTTGATGAAGAAGGCAAATCCCGGTTGTGACATTTCGATTTTTGAAAAAAATCCAGCGAATGTGACCTGGGGTTGGGGTGTCGTTTTTTCCGATGAAACGCTTGCCGGCTTTCAGGAGGCTGACCCGGAAAGTTATGCCAGTATCACAAGCTCTTTTGCGCGTTGGGAAGCGATTGACATAAACTTTCGCGGCCGCGTGATCCGTTCCGGGGGGCATGCTTTTTGCGGGATTCGGCGCGTCCAGTTCTTGAAGATCTTGCAGGAACGTTGCCTGCAACTGGGTGTCAAGGTGCGTTTCGGCGAGGACGTTGAAGATCTCTCCGGGTTTTCCGATGCAGATCTAATTGTTGCCGCCGATGGAATCAATAGCCGGATCCGCAGTTTGTACTCCGATCATTTTCAACCGGACATTCAGGCAGGGAAGAGCAAGTACATCTGGCTTGCGACTACGAGAGTATTCGAATCATTTCTGTTTATTGTCCGGGAGAATGAGCACGGTCTTTTTCAAGTGCACGCATATCCGTTTGACCGCGATATGAGTACATTCATTGTAGAAACGGATGAGGAAAGTTGGCGTCGCGCGGGACTGGAAAATGCGTCCGAAGAGGCAAGCGCTTCGTATTGCGAGCGGCTCTTTGCTCCGGAGCTGAACGGACACCGTCTTCTATCGAACAAGTCCGCCTGGATCAACTTTCGCCGGATTAAGAACGCGACCTGGCGTTATCGAAACGTTGTCCTGATCGGCGATGCAGCACATACGGCCCACTTCTCCATCGGATCGGGGACCAAGCTTGCGATGGAAGATGCCATCGCGCTCTCGCAGGCGTTGCTGAAGCATTCGGATGTGTCTTCGGCGCTGGAAGCATATGAGCAGGAACGATGGGTGGATGTTGCGAAACTGCAGCGGGCAGCGGAAGTCAGCCAGCAATGGTTTGAAGATATCAAGCGGTGGAAGGACTTCGATCCGGAACAATTTGCGGTAAAGCTTTTGTGCCGCAGCAAACGCGTAACTCACGAGAATTTGAGCGTGCGCGATCCAGAATACATTGCGCGTGTGGACCGCTGGTTTGCAGACAACCATGAATGTAGGGAAGTGGACCCACCGCCATCACCTATGTTCACGCCGTTTCAGCTTCGCGAAATGAAATTGATGAACCGCGTGGTGGTGTCTCCGATGTGCCAGTATTCGGCGGAGGATGGCACCCCGAATGACTGGCATCTGGTAAATATCGGCTGCCGCGCAGTGGGCGGTGCAGCACTGGTGT
>CAZDDB010000188.1:0-7753 GCA_964504105.1 uncultured Acidobacteriota bacterium | reverse complement strand
GCGCTACAAACCGATGCCATAGCGGTCGTGTTAATCTAGATTGGATGACTTCCAGTGATGAACCAGCTCGTCTGGAATCGGACATCGTTCGACCGCGGTTGACGCTTCTTTCCCCCGAGCAGATTCAGAGGATCCACGAAGGCTCCCTCAAGGTTCTTGCAGACATTGGCCTCCGGGTAGAATCGAAGCGCGCGCGTGCAGTTTACGCGAAGGGCGGCGACAGCGTCATCATCCAGGATGAGCGAGTGATGTTTCAACGTGATGTTGTTGAATGGGCGATTCAGGCTGCGCCGTCTACCTACGATGTGTACAACAGGTTGGGCGAAAAGGTCTTCACGCTTGGCAACGGACCGGCGCGCTTTGGGAACGGTGTGACAAACCTCTGGTACCAGGATCCGGTTACGGATAAGCTGTCTCCATTTTCGCGCAAGAACATGGAAATGGGTGTGCGGCTTGCTCAATCGCTTGAGTCCTATGATGTGATTTCGACGCTTGGCGTACTCCGCGATCTGCCGCCTGAAATTGCGGATCTGTATGCGGTTCTCGAAATGGTTGCCAATTCCACCAAGCCGCTTGTACTTTTGATCTCCGATGAAAAATTGTTTCCCCAGGTGCTCGCTTTGATCGAGAGAATCCACGGGGATGTGGGGTACCGGCCGTTTATCATTCCGTACTTGAATCCCGTTACACCGCTGAAAATCAACGAAGGCACGTCTGACAAACTTCTTGATTCGGTCGATCGCCGGATTGCGGTCATCTTTTCCAACTACGGCATGGCAGGCATGTCCACCCCGATCACTCCGGCGGGTGCATTGACGATGCTGAACGCAGAGCTGCTGTCCGGCGTAGTATTGAGTCAGCTTGCAAAAGAAGGTGCGCCGATCATCTGCGGGAGTCTGCCTGCCTATTTTGAGATGAAGACGATGGTGGACTTCATGGACATGCAGAGCTACTTGATCAATCTGTCTTGCGCAGAGATGATGGCGCATTACGGCATTCCGCATGCAGGTACATCGGGCAGCGGCGAAGGTTGGGGCGCCGATTTGCTTTCTGCCGGCGAGATCTGGGCAAACCAACTCACCAGTGTGATCGGGAAAGTGTGTCTTGCGCCGTTTGTTGGAAGTGGTCTGAACTCGAAAGCCTACATGCCCACTCAAACCGTTTACGCGAATGATGTCATCGCGCAGGCGCGTTTGTTTGCGCAGGGTTATTTCGTGGATGAGCGTTCTGTCGGCGCGGATGAAATCGTGTATGAGATGAGAGAGAACGGTCACTTTCTGACATCCGAAACCACATTGGAACGATACAGAAATGCCTACTTTCAGGGGATCTTTCCGCGGATCAGTCTGGAGAAGTGGGAGGAGGAAGGCAATCCTCGCATCGAGCAATTGCTCCGGAATCGCACTGTAGAATTGCTTGCGAATCAGGAGGCCCCCGACGATCATGACCAGATCATCGGGCGGGGAGAAGAATTTATCAAAACACTCGTTTTGAAGTAAGATTGCAGTTGGGGGGCGTTAAGGGAGACGAACCGATATGCGACCCCTGATCATTCTCCTTCTTTTTGCTGCGATTCAACCTCCGGCTTTCGGCGCTAACCAAGATACGGCCCGAGAAATCCTTCGGCGGATGAAAGTTCGTGTGGATGTCCCGACACTTTTTGAAAAAGTTGAGAACGGAGATGCAAAAGTCACCAGGCTTCTCCTGCAAGCCGGAATTCCACCCAACTCGGAGTTGAACCTTGGGATCACGCCGCTTATGGTGGCAGCAGAAAAGGGACATGAGGCTGTGGTCAAAGTCCTCGTGGAAGAAGGCGCTGACCTGAACCTGAAGGATCAGGTGTTTGGTAAGACAGCTTTGATGCGCGCCGTGGAAAAAGGAAATGTCGGCGCAGCAAAAGCTTTGATTCAGGGCAAGGCGGATCTGAATGCAGGAAGTGAAAGGCGTGTGAATTTTGGAATCGTTTCGTCGGGAGGAAAGACCGCTCTCATGTTTGCTGCCGACGCAAATCAAGTCGAGATTGTGAAGATCCTGATTCAGGCCGGCGCGCGGCCGGACGTCAAAAATGAATCAGGTGAAGATGCTCTGGCCGTTGCGGAAAAGAAAGGCAACTCACAAATCGTGGAGTTGCTCAAGCAAGCCTTGAGCCGCATCGAAAAGAAGTGACGATCAACCCGATCAACGCGGCTACAGACTGTTTCTTTAATATTATCGGGGATCTCAGGACGCGGCGGGAAGTTTGATCAGGAATTCGCTTCCGACACCCAGTTTGCTGACAACAGAAACGTTGCCGCCGTGTGCCGATACAATCCGCTTCACCACGGCAAGCCCCAATCCAGTGCCAACGCCTTTTCGCGAGGCCTGCCAGTAGGGGTCGAAGATATACGAGACAAGTTCCGGCGCGATTCCTTCTCCGGTGTCCGTCACCCTGATCTCCACGAATGTGTTTCCGCGATCCAGGCTGGAACCTTCTTTCGCTTCAGCGCCCAGATGAACTTTTCCACCTGATGGTGTGAACTTGATTGCATTACTTAACAGATTTGAGATCACGCGGGAAATCATGAGTTTGTCTGCATGAATATCGGGTAGTGTACCCGATACGGTTTTCGAAAGATGGATCTTTTTTCTTGTGGCTTGAATTGCAATTTCATTGAACGCGTTTTCTACGACTTCTTCCACGCGCAGCAGAGACGGGGAAAGCTCAATCTGGTTTGACTCAAACCGGAAAATCTCCAGCATGTCTTGAACGATTTCCAGGATTGTGCGTCCGGAGGAAAGCCCCGCGGAGATCATCGCCAGAACCTCGGGGGAACCCTTCTTTCCGGATTGGTCTCTAATAAATTCGAGGGCCATCATCATACTGGCTGCCGGCGTCTTCAGGTCATGCACCAGCATTGCAGTGAAATCTGCCTTAATGCGATCCAGCTCCTTCAACTTTTCGTTTGCTTCTTCCAGTTCCCGCGTTCGCCGATGCAGCTGCTCTTCGAATTCCTTCGCTTCGGTTACATCGCGCATGATTCCCCGGGCGCCGATCGGCTTTCCGGATTTGCTGCGAACGAGAGACACATTGCATTCCAGATGACGGATTCTTCCGCCCGCTTGCGGTACGGAAACCACGGACCGGTCTACACCTTCTTTGAGAAGCTTTTCGTTTGTGTCGCGCAGATTTTGCTCCAAGTCCGTATTCTCAAAGAATTCATGGAGCGATCTTCCGATCAATGTTTGACGCGGATGTCCAAAAAAGCGTTCTCCGGCGGCATTGATGCTCGTGATTGCTCCCTCAAAATCACGTGTGTAGATAATGTCGTTTACATTATCAAAGAGATCCTGCGGATTTGCCGTCTGTCGTGGCTCACGCTTTCTTGCCGCTGCCGGGGGATTTGAGGAAACCAGCTCCTCCGGTTTGATTTCCATTCTTTCGGTCATCCGGTAGAGCGAATAGCGCCCAATTCCCAGCATCTTTGCCGCGCGCATCTTGTTTCCGCCGGTCATTGTGAGCACTCGAACGATGTGTTGACGGGTCACATCTTGCAGCGAAAGAGGCGCTTCCGCTGCTTCTTCGTCTACCGAAAGAGCAGCGAGCGCCGGTTCGGGGGTCTGTTGGTCAAACGTTTTGGAACCGAATCCGAAATGCGTGAAATCTCCCGGAAGAAGTTCTCCGCTGAGGTTCATGGTCACGGCGCGCTCAATCGCATTTTCAAGCTCGCGCACATTGCCTTCCCAGGAAAGCGTCTGTGCCCACTTCATCGTGGATTCGGGAATGACAATGGATTTTTTCTGGCGGCGATTGAATCTGCGGAGAAAGTAATGTGCAAGCAAAGGGATATCATCGATCCTTTCGCGCAAGGGAGGGATGTGAATATTGATGACGCTCAACCGGTACAACAAATCCTTTCGGAATCCCGAACTCAGAAGCTTATCTGCCGGTACATTCGTTGCGGCAATCACCCGGACGTCGATCGGTCTTTCTTCACTGCTTCCTACCGGCTTGATCATTCGTTGCTGCAGAACGCGGAGTAATTTCACTTGAAATGCCGGTGATGTTTCGCTGATCTCATCCAGGAATACGGTTCCCCCGGATGCACTTTCGAAAATCCCCCGATGTTCCTTATTGGCTCCGGTAAATGATCCTTTTGTATGCCCAAATAGCTCGCTTTCCAGAAGCGTTTCTGACAGGGCGCCACAATTAACGGGAATAAAGGCGCGCCGGGATCGCACCGAATTTTCGTGGATTGCTCTGGCCGCCAACTCTTTTCCGGTGCCGCTTTCTCCAGTAATCAAAACCGTCGAATCGGTTTTCGAAACACGGGCCATCGCTTTGTATACTTCCACCATGGATGGGCTTCGTCCGACCATGGGAACTGTCCTGGTGGTAGACTCTTTTCTACCGTCAAGGTACTTTTTGGACCGGCTTGCTACGGCCCGCTTCAACACATCCACGATCTGGCTCTTTTGAAATGGTTTTGTAATGTAATCGAATGCGTTTAGCTGCATTGCTTCAGACACACTCTCAATCGATCCGTGTGCAGTCATCACAATTATGGGTAGCTGGCTGCCCGATTTATGTAGTTCTCGAACCAGACCCAATCCGGATACCCCTCCAAGCATCAAGTCCAACAAAAGGGCATCAAAAGGTGTGGATAGAATCCTATCCATCGCTTCGGCAGACGTGTGAACGAGCTCCGTTTCGAATTTCTCGGTTTCCAAATATGTCTTGACGACGACTGCAAAATGCGGGTCGTCCTCCACGATCAGCACTCTCATCCTCAGTCCCTAACCTGAAACTCTTTGAGGCAGTTCATGAATCATTCTTGTCACTCATTATGTCATTGGTTTGATGGCAAGTGCAACAGAACGTGACGACTTTATCGAATTTCTCGAGGATAGTGAGGCCGTGGCACGAAACTGGCTAGGGTTGCAGGTTGCGATCCTGTTGCAGGGATATTGCCTGAAATCAAAGAGTGTTGATAATAGAGAGCACGGCGTAAACAGGATTGCGGAAGCAGAGGCCGGCGAGCCGCCGGCGCTACAGAGCCATCCCGTGAATCTTTGCCGGGGAAAAGAAACCATTTTGATGGTGAGTACTGGGAAGGGGTATCGATTGCGTATAGTTCAGGCTGCTCTATTCGTGATGATGTGTTCCTGTTTCCACGGTTTGGCTTTGGCTCAGGACACCGGACTTTTCGTGCCTGTGATTCTGGAACAGGAACCGTTACCGCAGGGAGTGGCCGGATCAGCTTCTCCGTTGATCCGCATCAAATTTCAGGATGAGAAACAGTTGCTGAAGATGGAATCCTTGCTGTTTGAGGTCGACCGCACAGATTTCTCCGCTCTGGTCCAGTTTGTGGAAAGTACTCTGACGTTTCAACCACAAACTCAGCTTCAGCCTGGAAATCACGAAGTACGCATTACCGGCACCACAGCGGATGGAAGAAAAATTCAAGAAATTCTTTGGAGTTTCACTGTTCCTCAAAACGAAATTCCGCGCTCCTGGCAATTTGGAATTGAGCCGACCGGTACGTTTGAATATAAGATCCAGCGCGTAGATCCAAATGCTGACCGAGAGCGCTTCAACGGAAACATTGGAATAAACAGTTCGAGGACCGGAACGATCCAGACAAGCTTCGTTTCCAACCTTCAGGCACAAACTCCGTTTCCCGGTCCGGTTCCAAGCGAATTTGATCTTGCGAATTTCACAGCAAGCATTTCGAATGCCGCAACATCCTTTGCGCTTGGAGATGTGCTGGTCAATTATGATTTTCTGGGCGTAGCCAATCTTTCACGCCGCGGAATCTTCTTTCAACAAAAGCTGCCTTTCCTTGCCTCCGGCTTTGATTTTTTTTCCGTCAGATCGGAATCGATCATTGGTTTCCGGCACGGCCTTGGAGTCTCGGATGCGGAGCAGAGAATTGACGGCGGTTCTTTCTTTTTCTCGCCTTCAAAGTCACCGGAACGTCTGGCGCTTCGCTTGTACATGCTTCGTGGGGAGAATGCGCTGGAGCAGGGGTTTAACTTTGGGGGAGTTACCCGCGGATCGAAGGGAGATGCGTTTGGTCTGGCTTTGAACAGTTCCGTGTGGGCCGGACAGCTACGCGCGGAAGGTTTTGCTTCCTGGAGTGATTTTGATTTTAATGCTTCGGACGAATTTAACGGCAACAGCGATCATGCGTTTGTTGGGAGACTCGTTTTGGATCCCGCTCCCCGCACATGGAAAACTCTTCCTTCTAAATTTCTGGTACAGTTTGAGTTGCAGGATCTTGGACTCTTTTACAAATCACTCGCGAATCCCTTTCTCGTGGGTGACCGGCGGGGAATCAATCTGAACGGCACCTGGACCCTCGGTACTTTTGGATTTCTCGGCGGTGTATCGAAGTTCCACGATAACGTGAAGAACCTCGAACTTCTCCCCACGGTGAATAATGTTGCGTACAGCAGCGGCATTTCGTTCACTCCCATCGGGACCGACAAGCCGCCGAATCTACCGTCGATTTCACTGACAGCTACCCGCAGCGAACAAGTAAGCATAGGGGAAGTGGTGAGTTTTCTCGCTGTGAAAAATGTCGTTGATTCGCTGGCGACCGTCCTACAGTTTACGCGCCCGGTGTGGAATGTCAGCTTGAACGGCGGTTATGCTGTCAACCAGGACCAGACAAACCGGGGGCCTGACACGGACGCAAAGAACATCGCGCTGGCGGCGTTTTTTACTCCATCGCCATTCCGGAGCTTTGGCCCTTCTGTGAGCTTCATCAGACAGAAGAATCGCGACACGCGTGTGGATACCGACCTGTGGACCTATTCGCTCACTTCAGCATTCGCGGTCAAACCCGAAAAGATCTCGCTGGATGGCCAGATTAGTTTTTCCACCACAGAAAGCTCCGATCTGTTAAACAAAGGCTCGAATCTAAGCGGCACCGCACAGGTGTCTTTTCAACTCCATCAATTCCTGAAAACAAAAGGAAGACAGGCCGTGGCGCTCAGATTGTCTTACAACCGGCTCATCGTTGATGCGCCTTTCCTCCAGCGCCAGAGCGGGCTGGAGATTTTTGCCGTCCTGGAACTTGGATGGCCTTTGGGTTTTTGAGGAGAACAAAATGAACACGAAATTATTTCTGATTGCAGGTGTTCTTGTGATGTTTCCGGTCTTGCTGTTCGCGCAGCTTACGGTGACCAATAATCCAACGGGAGCGGCTGTTGTAGTGACTCAATCCTCTGCTGTTTTTATCACCTGGACGGTGCAATCTTCGAATCCACAGCAGGATACTGTCGTGTCCGAAGAAGGTCTTTTCGTATTGGGAGACCGTACTTTGGGGCGTGTTTCCACTTTCTTAACCACTGCGGTGACAGGAAGCGGTTCTGCTTCAGAGACTCTTTTGATCCCGCCTGACATAGCGAATGCCGCCTTGAATCTGAAAGCACCAACATTCTTTTACAAACGGACGTTTCGTTCCACCTCCACCGGCGCCACGGGAGAATCGGCGCTAACCTGCAGGCTTTCCACAAGCGCTTATGGGAATTTCTCGATTGCTGCCGTCACACTTTTCTTTGATAATCAGAGAGGAGAAGCAACGTTTGAACAAAACGATTCCAGGGCGCGGGCGATTGCTGAAGTTCGATTCAACGGCACCGGGCTCCTGCGCGCTGCCTGGGCCGTGCAGGAGCCGGGCAGCTCCGATTTTCGTATCCTGCAGCAGGTGAATTACCACATCACTTACGGAGATCGAATCGTTTTTGAAACACCGTCAGTTCCTCCGAT
>CAZDDB010000187.1:0-7753 GCA_964504105.1 uncultured Acidobacteriota bacterium | reverse complement strand
TGTTTCGAGAATTGAATCATTGAGAATTCGAGCTTGTTTGGAATTTGATGCTTGAGTATTGGAATTTCGAGTATATGAGATAATGAGTGCGATGAAACGCAAAGTGAATATTATTGGTGTGCCCATGGATCTGGGCGCCGGGCGCCGCGGAGTGGACATGGGGCCGTCGGCATTGCGAATTGCGGGATTAAATCAGGCCGTTTCACGGCTTGGATTCGAAGTTTCCGATTCCGGCAACGTAAACGTGCGCCCTCCCGAATCAATGAAACGCGAAAACTCCAGATCCTATTACTTGCCTGAAATCGCTGCGGTATGTGAACAATTGGCGAACAAAGTTGAGTCCACTCTGCAGGAGGGAGCCATCCCTGTAGTTCTAGGGGGAGATCATTCGATCGCCGTGGGAACCGCCTCCGGTGTGGCATCCTATTGCCGGAAACTGGATCAAAAAATCGGGATTATCTGGTTGGATGCTCACACCGACATCAACACGCCGGAAAGCAGTCCTTCCGGAAATGTGCATGGAATGCCGCTCGCGGCGCTGCTGGGGCACGGCGCGCGCGAGCTGACACATGTAGCCGGATTTGCGCCAAAAATTCTTCCCGAACATACAGTAATTATTGGCGCACGCAGTGTTGATCCCGGAGAACGCGATCTGCTGCGCTCTTTGAAAATTCGCGTGTTTACGATGACTGAATTGGATGAGCGCGGAATGGCCTCCGCGATCGGGGAAGCAATCGACATTGCATCGCATGGTACCTCGGGTTTCCATACCACACTGGACATGGACTTCCTCGACCCTTCTTGCGCCCCTGGCGTAGGAACGCGGGAACCGGGCGGCGCCACTTACCGCGAAACGCATCTGGCCATGGAGAAAATCGCTGATTCCGGCAAGATGCTGGCGGTAGAAGTCACGGAAGTAAATCCGCTCTATGACACGGCAAATCAGACCGCACAACTGGGTGTGGAGTTCATCCTCTCCGCACTCGGCAAAAAGATTTTGTAATTGCGGGATCACTCCAGGTGGATCTTCACTTGAATTGAGATGTTGAGCTTGATCTCCTGACCGCCTCTGTCTACGGTCACTTCAATCGGGATGTCGACGTCACGAGTGACCGGAGAAGGCAACAGCGGCTTCGAACTGATGACGGGAGCAACAGCAGCAGCCACCTCCACGCGCGGGAGCTCAACCACTTCATGGATCTCCGAAAGCTCCGTCAATTCCGTGTGCTCTTCCACATCCGAAGTATGAACGTCCTCCTGCAATTCCTGAACTTCTTCTAATTCATTCAATGCATGGGCTTCTTCCAGCGGTTCGGAAACCGGTTCCAGCATCAGACCCGAATCCTCACTCGCTTCCAGTTCATCCACGTTCGGAAGCTCTCTCACTTCTTCTTCGAGCGCGGGCAATTCGATCCGTGTTTCCTTTTCGTTCAGCAGTTCTTTTCCGGGTACTTGTTCAGTTTCATCTTTTGCATACCTGCGCGAGAGACTTTCCAAAACCACAGTGGCAATCCCCTTCAATGTCTCCTGCACTCCCATCCCTGTAATTGCGACGGCTTCGAAACTGGGGACTTTGTTCCTGTTCATCTTCTTGTTGAGATCCTTGACGCTGAGAACGTTCGGAAGATCTCTTTTGTTGTATTGAATTGCAAGAGGAATCGTGTTGATATCCAGACCGTTTTCGCGGAGATTCCGGCTAAGATTCTCCCAACTCTCCATGTTGGAATCAAACATCTCTTTTTGCGAATCCACAACAAAAACAACACCGTCAGCGCCTTTCAGAACCAGTTTCCGCGTTGCGTCATAAAATACCTGACCCGGAACCGTATAGAGTTGAACACGCGTCTTCATTCCCTTTACAGAGCCCAAATCGATAGGCAGAAAATCAAAGAAGAGCGTGCGGTCGGTTTGCGTGGCAAGCGAGAGCATTTTTCCCCTGGTTTTTTCGGGAAGACTCTTGTGGATGTATTCCAGATTTGTCGTCTTGCCGCACAGACCCGGACCGTAAAAAACAATTTTTGCAGTCAGTTCACGTGTTGCGTAATTGAACAGTACCATAAGCTATCCTTTCCTCGCTCTCACTTTAATTCGGATTGTGGTTCCCTCAAAACCGAATTGACTCCTCAATTGGTTTTCCAGATACCGCCGGTGCGAAAAATGCAGACCCGGAGCGGCATTTGTGAACAACACAAATGTGGGAGGTTTGATTCCCGTTTGAGTTATGTATTTCAGTTTAATTGGCTTCCCTCGATAACTCCCCAGATAGCGATTCGTAAGGGAACGGTCAAAAAACGCATTCAGTTGTCCTGTGCTCACCCGCTTTTGGTAGGACTCATAAACGCGTTCCAGCAGCGGAAACACCTTATTTACATTCTGCCCCGTTTTCGCAGACACGTACAAACGCGGCGCAAAACTAATGAATTGTAGTTTGGATTCGACCTCAATTTCAAGCGCCTTTCTCTGGTCCGGTGTCAGAAGGTCGATCTTGTTCAGTAAAAGAAGGATCGCCTTACCGGACTCCCGTGCATACCCCGCAACGACCGCATCCTGATGCGTCAACCCTTCCGCTGCATCGATCATGATGCAGGCGATTTCGGCCCGTTCCAGCGATTTGATTGCATGGATCACGGCAAGCTTATCGGGCAGGGTTTTGGTGGCTCCCTTCTTCCGGATCCCTGCGGTATCAACAAACCTGTACTTATGTTCTCCTCGCACAACTTCGATATCAATCGTATCGCGTGTAGTTCCAGGGATCTCGCTTGTAATCAATCTTTCTTCACCCAGAATATAGTTAAGAAATGTCGATTTACCGGCATTCGGTTTGCCGAGGATCACTACAGGGATCCCGGAGCTTTCTTCGGCCGAAACGACCCCGATGGTCCGAAGATGTTCGATCACATGATCGAGTACCAGATCCACATTCAGGCCATGCTCTGCGGAAATGGAGAAGACCCCTTTAAAACCGAATCGGTGGAATTCCGTTTCCGCATCATAGCGGTTGGGAGAATCAACCTTGTTTACCAGCAGAAGCACGGGCCGTCCGGATTGGCGAAGAAAAGAAGCGATTTCCTCATCACGCCCGGTGATGCCCTCTCTGCCGTCTACCACAAAGAGAATGAGCGATGCTTCTTCGACCGCTTTGCGTACTTGCCGGGAGATCAGAAGGGAAAGTGTATCGTCTTCCCCTTGCAAACCACCGGTATCCACGACTTCGAACCGGACTCCGCACCATTCCGCGACACCGATTTGCCGGTCGCGAGTCATTCCAGGTTCCCGGGAAACCAGCGCACGGCGTTTCCCTATGATGCGGTTAAACAGGGTGGATTTGCCGACGTTCACCCGTCCGACGATCGCGATCGTCGCGGAGCCAGAGCTCATTTGCCGGGACCGCGGACGCTCTCCAGAATTCGAACACCAACCTTGTTGGACCGAAGTTTCTTGTCTCCCAGTGTGAAGCTCGCGGCATAACCACCGGGAATTTCATACACGTGATCACTGAAGAACTCCGTGGTGATTTTCGAATCAGCGGTAAACTCCTCGCAATTCGGCTTCTGCATCGAAATCGATCCGTCCCCGTAATCCCATTCTTCCTTCAAACAATGCCATTCCTGGTTGTTTTCCGCGACTCCATCAAGCACCACGCGAAACGTAACCCGCAAAGGGTTGAAACCCTGACGCGGATTCCCAGACAAAACCAGGCGCGGCTCTCCAGACGTAGAGGGTGTGGTTTGAGGCGCCGTATGCCCGCCGCATCCAAGAACGCAAGCCGCCATCATCAAAAGAAAAAACCACTTCAGCATGTGCTTAGAATTCTAGCGAAGGAGATCAGGAAAAGCAATCGATTCGACCGCAAACACCGCAAACGCTCAAACGGCAACGGTTCATCAAAACGAAAACCGGCGCTCGAGCCGTTCCAGCGTCTCACGTGAAGGTCTTGCCAGAAGGAAACCGGCAGCCGAGATCAGGCAAAGGATCAGCATCAAAGTCAGATTGCCGGAAATCAAGAAGAAGACGAGACCCAGAATCGAGGGAACTTCCGCAAGTGCAAACATGATGATCGATTTTGTAAGAATGTAGCGGCGCAAATGCTCGCTGGTCTCCGGACGCGGCATCTGATCGGAGAACGAGTTTTGCCTTAACTTCAGCACGACGATTAGAATGGAAATGGAAATCACAAGAAACGTCCCAAAGATCACCTGGATGATTGTGGAGGAAGTCATCAGGGGACGCCACGGCAATCGAAGGAGAAAGAAACCCAAAATGACATAAATCAGCGATGAAAACAGAAACGCCGTAAAAATGATCGTCAGTGTGGTGAGAGTCTTTTGCATTTGGAAGGATTCAAGATCCGGCTGACGGCGCCTCACCGTCAGCCAAACCTGGAAACTTAAGGTAGCGGGGATCGGATTTGAACCGATGACCTTTGGGTTATGAGCCCAACGAGCTACCAGACTGCTCCACCCCGCAATGAAGTACCTATTATAGGAACCCCCTACCGGGGTGTCAAGGAATACTGCGGATCTTCGGACGGCACCAGCAACACGATGTCGTGCGGCGATACAAAATGGAGTTCTTCGCGGGCAATCCTTTCCACGGTTGCAGGATCACGCTTCAACCGTTCGATCTCTTCTGCGGTCCGCTTGTTCTCCAGCGCGAGCCTATGGTTTTGCATCATCGACCCGTCGTACTCACGCCGCAATTGCTGGAGACGTAAGATTCCATTTTGTCCCATGAATAAGCTCAGTGTGAACGACACAAGCACAGCCGCAAAAATGAAAAACAGAAAAGGGAATTTGCTCCTGTTTTCTTTGCGCTCCTGCCGCATCATTGCCCTAACAACAGTTCGCTGCTCTTCATCAATTTTTGCAGCGCTTCCGTATTATCGGATTCGCAATAAACGCGAACGAGTTGTTCAGTGCCTGAGACGCGGCAAAGCACCCAGCTTCCATCTTCCAACACCATTTTCAAGCCATCGATCGTATTCACTTCTACAACCTGTTTGCCGGAAAAAGTCTTTGGCGGATGATTCACCAGCTCCTGCACACGCTTGCCGAGCTGCTCCGTGTATTTATAGCTCTTGCGTTCGTTGGCGCGGAAGCCATACGTTCGGTAAAGTTGCTCCAGCTGAGCGCGAAGACTTGTCGCTCTGGTTGCGACCATTTCCGCCACCAGCGCGCAGGTCAGGATACCGTCCTTTTCCGGAAGATGACCCTGGACGGAAAGTCCGGCGCTCTCTTCACAACCAAGAATAATCTTCTGGTCCAAAAACAGCTCCGCCAGATATTTGAACCCTACAGGAGTCACCAGAACGGGAAGATCGTGCTTGCGCGCAATTGCATCGATTAAATGCGTTGTAGCCACACTGCGCGCAACGCTTCCCTTCCATCCGCGATCCTGCACCAGATAGTCCAGAAGCAGAGCGAGTGTTTGATTCGGAGTGATATAAGTGCCATCGGAATCGATGATGCCGAATCTGTCTGCATCGCCATCGGTAGATACACCAAGTTGAAATCCTTTGGAAACAACCAGTTGCTTCAACTCCTGCAAGGTCAGCTCGGTTGCTTCCGGACCATATCCGCCAAAGTAGGGATCGCGAAAATTATGGATGACCTCAACGGTGCATCCGCGTTCCACAAAGAAGCGGTCCAAATAGTCGCGCGCCGTCCCCCACAGAGTGTCCACGGCCACTTTCAGGCTGGAATTCAGCTTATCCACCCGTACCGTATTGTTGAGAAGCTGCATGTAGGCTTCCTGCGGGGAAAACTCTTCAATCAGAGCTTCATCAAGGTAGTAGAACGTGGGCGGATGCGCTTCCAGTTTCCGGATTTCACGTTCGATCTGCTCCGTCACTTCCGGAAGTGCTGCAGCTCCCTTGTGAGTGGACAGCTTCAGTCCACTGTATTCCGGCGGATTATGGCTGGCAGTAAAATTGATTCCAGCCTGAGCTTCCCTTCGAATAATCGCCGCGGAAAGCGCAGGAGTAGGAACGTCACGATCGGCAAGAAAGGCCGGGATCCTGTGATTGGAAACGATGCGAGCGCACTCGCCCGCAAATTTCTCCGACAAAAACCGGGTGTCATACCCGATGACGATCCCCCGTCCCGGCTGACGCTCACGGGCGATATAGTTGGCAATGGCCTGAGAAACAAGACGCACATTGCTAAAAGTGAACTCATCACTGATGATGCCGCGCCACCCTGATGTCCCAAAGCGAATCATCGATTCTCCAGTATGTGCATTCTATCATAATCGGCGTGCACGGAGGCTCTCTAAATGCGGTCGAGCGCGTAGCTCAAATCGCCAATCAAATCCTCCACATCTTCAACACCGACCGACAGACGGACGATCCCGTCCGTCAACCCCATTTTCAGCCTCTTTTCTTTCGGAACACCCGCATGCGTCATCGTTGCCGGATGCCCGATCAGCGATTCCACTCCCCCCAGACTCTCAGCAAGCGAAAAAATCCGTACACTTTCGACAATCTCACGCGCTTTTTCCAGACTCCCTGCATCAAAAGAGATGATTCCCCCAAATCCCGTACACTGCTTTTTCGCCAAATCATGCTGCGGATGACCGGACAATCCTGGATAGTAAACTTTCCGAACCTTCTTCACATGGCTCAAATACTCAGCGATCTTCATGGCGCTTTCGTTGTGTTTCTGCATCCGTAACGCCAGAGTCTTAATCCCTCTAAGCACCAGCCAGGAATCCAGGGGAGAAAGAATCGCGCCTGCCGCATTCTGAATAAAAGCGATCTTCTGTGAAATCTCTTTCCGCGCTGTAATAACGGCTCCGCCAACTCCATCACTGTGACCATTCAGAAACTTGGTTGTGCTGTGAACAACCAGGTCCGCTCCATACTTCAGGGGATTCTGAAAATACGGACTCATGAATGTGTTATCCACCACCATGAGAAGGTTCATGTCGTTGCAAAAATTGCCTGTAAGCCGCAAATCTGTCAGAGTCAACATTGGGTTTGTGGGCGTCTCCACAAAAACCATCTTCGTGCCGGGTCTCATGGCTTTGCGGATTTTTTCCAGCTCCGAAGTGTCTACAAATGTAAATTCGAGACCAAGGTCCTGCAGAATCTGAGTAAAGAGCCGGTACGTTCCCCCGTACACATTATCCGTAACGATAATGTGATCACCGGACTTTAACATCAGCATTACCGACGTGATGGCGGCCATTCCGGATGCGAACGCAAACGCAGCATGTCCCTTTTCCAGAACAGCAAGATTCCTTTCGAGGGCCAGCCGGGTAGGATTTTGAGTGCGCGCATACTCAAACCCCTTGTGCTTTCCCAGACCGTCCTGAACATAAGTTGAAGTCTGGTAAATCGGAATTGTGACGGCGCCCGTTGATGGATCGGGTTCCTGTCCCGCATGAATCGCGTCTGTTGCAAAACCCATGGTACCTCCAGACAATCGTTGTGTAAGAAGAATAGCCTAACCCGGACGAGCCGGAACCAAACAGGGTTCCGTGGTATCCGGTGTTTCGATTTTAACGCAAAGACGCAAGGATTCAAGGTGAGGGTCTATGGTCCTGCGCAAGAATAACTTGCCATTTTGGCGCGAGCGGCGGGCGGCAGATGCAAGGCGCCGCGACGCAGTGGATACCTGTGCGCATCGTCAAGGAGCGGCAACGCACCAGATGGCGTCTGAAGGTCAAGGCCTTTAACCCGGAGGCGGACGCATTCCATGTTGATCCAGTCAACGTACGTTTCTTCGGTCCGGATGCTATAATGTTTGAGGCG
>CAZDDB010000186.1:0-7768 GCA_964504105.1 uncultured Acidobacteriota bacterium | reverse complement strand
ACTCCGTGCCTCCGTGGTTTCATCCGATCCTCTTCCTATTGACATCGATGGCGCAAATGGCGATCATTCTGTGTTTGCAAATGATCGAATATCGAACGGTTGCGCGTATGGACGAACTGAAGCCCGGCTGCATGAAGCTGATCACGGACGGCCCGCAGCCGGTGGTGCTGGCCCACACGGAAAGCTCCTACTACGCATTCGAAGCAAACTGTCCGCATGAGTTTGCACCGCTGTATAACGGCACTCTTGCCGGACCGGTAATCGAATGTCAGCGTCACCGATACACCTTTCATCTTTGCAGTGGAGAAAATCTGCATCCAAAATCAACCTATCCACCCGGACTGGAGGCAAACGTTCCACATCTACGGACATTTCCTGTTCGCATTTTGGAAAGCGAAATCCAGATCGGGTTTGAGCAATCGTAAGGAGGAAACATGCCGATTGAAGTTGGTCAACAAGCCCCCGATTTCACGTTGAAAGATCAGAATCAAAAAGAGGTCTCCTTAAAGGATCTTCGGGGAAAGAATGTCGTGCTGGCTTTTTATCCGCTTGATTTCAGTCCCGTTTGCAGCAAGGAACATGCTTGCTTTCACGATGATTTCAGCCAGTTCAAGGGATTGAATGCCGAAGTGCTCGGTGTCAGCGTGGACAGCGCCTGGGCGCACAAGGCTTTTGCGGAGAAGCTCGGGATCGAATACAAACTTCTTGCCGATTTTCATCCGAAGGGAGCGATGGCTTCAAAATATGGATTGTTTTTGGAAGAGAAAGGGATCACCAATCGCGCCACGGTCATCATCGATAAAGAGGGTGTGGTGCGATACGTCAAGATCTATGACATCCCACAGCAACGCGATAACAAAGAACTGGTCGACGCCCTCAATGCACTGAAATAGGATTCACCGCAGAGAACGCAGAGTAGGATTTAACCACAGAGTGCACAGAGTTCACAGAGAGCAGATCAGGTAGCCGCCGGACGCCGTAGGCGTCTCATCTGAAAAAGAATTCGCCAAAAAAAACAAAGCAACTAAAAAATGCAAACGATCGAAGATAGTTTGGTTGCCCACTTGTTTTTTTTGGCGAATTCTTTTTCAGATGGCCCAATGGGCCGGCGGCTACCGGAACCGGTCGCTATTCTTCACGCTCTGTGTCTCTTGTGCCTCCGTGGTTAAATCCCTTGGCGTCTTCGCGCCTTTGCGAGAGACTCTTACTTCATGGTGAGGCCCAACTGTTTGCGATAGCCGGCATCTTCGTTGCCGTGTTTGTCCCAGTAATCCAGCAGCAGACTGTTCGTCTTGACAGCACGCGTTGTCAGGATCGGTGAATCCGGACTGAATCCACCCGGCGCGCTTTCTTCCCAACCGACGATCGAAAAAGGAAACTCTTTCTGGAATCTCACCGTCAGCTTCCGTTTCCAATTCTTGTATTCCAGCGTGTAGGACACGATTCCATCCGGCAGATCACTCCGCAATGCAGTGACCTTTACGGGTTTATAATCGACATGACCCAGCCGCACATACTGCAGACCTGGAATCATTTCCACTTCACCAACGGGCAGCGTCTCCGGCGCGATCCGAATCCGAGTCCAAATCTCATCTTCCAGCCACACCGCCTTGAGATCAAAGTTCTGATCTCCTTCACCTTGGAAATACGACCGGAGAATGCCGTTGTACTGCCCATTTCGAAGATTGAGCTGCATGAATGTGTGTCCACACCATTCCTGCGTGGATGATGTTACTTTCAACGCGTGTTGATTCTGCCGATCCAACGGCGAAAATACAGAGGTCATAACAGAATAAGGATAAATTCCAGTAAAAAACTTCTTTGTCAAATTCAGCTTCAGCACCGAAGTCGCGTTCGAGCGGTCTCCGAATTCATACTTCACCTGCTTATCCTTGAGGAACGGCTCTGTGACGAAGATCAAGACAGCGTCCCCTTTGTGGATTTCACCATATCTTGCCTGCTCCAGCGCATAGCGTGTCAATTCCGCTTTTCCCTGATACCAGTACTGGTGGAATTTTCCATCTTTGGGTTGCACAGATTCCGCGCAAATCGAAATCAGAATCATGAATGAAATGATCACAATCAGAATAGATCGCATGAATAAACTCCTTCTTTCTTCTTCAGATGCTTTTGCTCAAATCTATGTTTTGTGCTGGATCCGGGCAATGCAGAAATACAGAAACGAATCGAGCTTATTGATTTCAAGTGAGCAGTGAAGGCCATGAAAGTACTGCTTTAACTCGCCAGCGTCAAAACAGCGTGAGCTCCACCCGGTGTCCGAACGGGCGATTCGGGGATTCGAAGAATCGAGCCATACATGGCCAAAAATACCGGTGTCAACCAGACGGTCATACCAGAGTCTGCGGATTTCAAAGCTATCCTCGGAGTAGACGCTCAAAATGATTTTCGCATCCGGCGCAGCAACGCGGTTTGCTTCCGAGATTACCTTCTTCTCAATTCCTTCCATGTTCCCGAGTGTGTTCTGAATCAGAAAGACGGCGTCGAACTGGGCATCTCGAAACGGCAGATGAGTGCCATCCGCGCAAATCCAATCTCTCTCCGGATGGGTCATTTTCGCTTCCATCACACAGTTGAGCCCGATATCAATTCCCGTGTAATGTGAGTCCCCGGAAACTGTTTTCAGCGCACGCCCGAATCCGCAGCCGATCTCAAGGATTTTGACGCAGGATACGAGAGCCTCGTTCAGCATCTCATTCTCTCGCAAGAAAAGATCGCGAATCGTGGCAGGCGTTTCCCGATAAACTCGCTGGATAAATTCGGCCTGCTCTTTACGGGCAAAAAAGCTGCTTTCTTTCATTTAGCAACCAGTTGTCAGCGGAACATGTGGCGCATTTCTGAAGTTACCTCCTTTTTGATTCATTTCAAGTACCAATATTCAGGATTCCACCACGAAGCGCACGAAGTACACGAAGCAGAGCATGCCCCTTACCTTCGTGATCTTCGTGAACTTCGTGGTTTATTCCTTCTCGAAGAGATTCTGGTTTTCCAACCGGTCATTTGTTACCATTATCGGGTCGACCAAATGAAAAAGGTGCTTCTTCTCATCCTGACACTGTTGCTCGCAGGCGCCGTTTGGTGGAACCTCCCCAAACACCTCGATTTTACGGAATATCAGGCGGGCAGGATCAAGCTCTATTATGTGAGGAGCAAGGCTCTTTCTCAAAGACTTCCAGCCATTGCTGCAACCCTGGCTGCAAACCTGGCCTCCGCCGAACGCGAGCTCGGGACTTCACTCAATTCTCCGCTAAAAGTGTATCTATACAACGATTGGGAAGAGAAAGGGAATGCGCGCAAAGAGATCAGGATTGCGGAAGCGGATGCCGGTGAAGCTTCGATCCACTGCATGGTCAATGAGACCATCGACGGCACGCGAGAGCGCCCCGAATACATTTTGCTGCTTCAACAGAAGTACGGAAATCCGGCAACACCGGAGCGGGCCGTCTATGCGGCTGCGGCGCTTTCGGGAATTTGGAACCAGAAGACTCTGCGGGAATGGGCAGAATTCTTGCTCGCCAGAAAACTGGAGCCCCCGCTCTTCACTCAGCAAACAAGCGTCAGTGAATTTATTGTTACTCCATGGAGCGCTATTTTCACAAAGTTTATCCGTGACAAATACGGCTGGGACGCATTTGCGCAGCTGTACAAGAAGGCGCAACCTCCCGCGGGATATGAAGAGGCCTGGGCAAAATACGTTGCACAGTTGCAGCCGCCGCGCATTTCCGAATTTTCCTTCCGGCCGGAGTTTCAAAAAGGAATCTCCTACGCATACTGGAACAGTACCGATGGCGGTTATCCAACGCGAAAATCAGGCGAATCCCTGGACCTGCTGCGGAAAATGGGAGTGACCTGGGTCGCATCGATTCCGTACGGATTCATGCGAGCCGCATCCGCGCCCAGGCTGCACTATCCCGGCCACGATATCGGCGGCGAAAGCGACGAAAGTCTGTTTGCGCTTGCCGCGGATGCGCGCGCCAAAGGGATGAAGGTGATGATAAAACCTCAGATCTGGATTAACCACGCATCCTGGCCCGGCAAAATTAATTTTTCAACTGATCAAGACTGGAACAAATTCATGGACAGTTATGAAAACTGGATCGTCCATTACGCCATCATCTCGGAGCTGACGCGTGCCGGTCTGCTTTGCATCGGAACCGAGATGGTGCAATGCACGCTGAAGAAACCGGATCGTTGGCGAAAATTGATCGCTCGGGTTCGTCAGGTATACCACGGGCCGCTCGTATACGCCTCGAATTACGGAAAGGAGTTTGAGGAGCTTACGTTCTGGGATTCTCTGGATTACATCGGTCTGGACAATTATTATGCGATACGGACATCGGAGAAACAGGGCGTTCCGGAAATGAAACAGGCATTCATACGTCAGAAAGAGAAAATTCGTTCGGTAGCCCTTCGATTCAACAAACCTCTGTTGTTCACCGAAATCGGTTATATGGCCAACGGCGGAGCCGGGATGGGAGCACGCGAATCGGATTTTTCCGACTATAATGAAACGCTGCAGGCGGAATGCTACAGGCTTGCCATGGAGACCTACTGGAAGGAGCCATGGTTTTCAGGAATGTACTGGTGGAAGTGGTTCAGCAATCCGGAGGACCAGGGAAAAGAGGCAGATACACATTCCCCTCACGGACGAGCCGCGCAGGCTGTTTTGCGGCAATGGTATCAAAAAGGAGAAACTCGATGAGGCCAATTCGTTTGATTTTTTCGATTTGCATTTTTTTCTTCACGGCAATGATGCTGTCTTGTTCGAATGATAACTCCACAACCACTCCGCCGCCAAATACAGTTTCGATTCGGGACAACCTCTTTGATCCTGCCACGCTGACTGTGGCGGTAGGACGTGTGGTTGTCTGGAGACATGAAGGAACCGGCACGCACACGGTGACAAGCGGCACGCCGACCGTCAATCCGGGTACTTTGTTTGACAGCGGACCGCTGACAAATGGAGGCGGGTTCCAATTTACATTCAATGCGCCCGGCACATTCCCCTACTTCTGCCGGACACATGGAGTTGCACAAACGGGCACGATCATAGTCCAGTGACGATTTCTCCCCGGCGTGTACTCCTCGGGTTAGCGCTGCTTCTGGAGACCGGTTTTCTTTATCTCTGGAAGATTTCAGACTGGAATAGCCGAATCCCGTTTTTTCTTGCAATCTATTTCGCGATATTTCTGATCTACGCTTCAGCGGTTGTGTTTGTCCTTCGGGGTCGTTTTGCCACAGTGCCCCGAGCTGGTTTCTTGATTTTCGCTGCCGCTGCGCTGTTCCGGATAACGCTTCTTTTGAATTCTCCGACGCTTTCGGAAGATTTTTACCGCTACGTATGGGACGGACGCGTTCAGGCAGCCGGTCACGGGCCGTATGATTATCCACCCCAGGCGCCGGAGCTGCGGCCGTTGCGCGACTCCGTTTATGAAAGAGTGAACCACAAAGAATTTCGCACATCCTATGCGCCGGCGCTTGAAATTCTGTTTCATGGACTTTCCCGATTCAGCAGCAACCTCACTACGTTCAAACTGGGGATACTCTTTTTTGATTTTCTCCTGATCGAAGTCCTTCGGCGGTTATTGAAACAGGAAGCGCTACCACCCGCGATGCTTTTGATTTACGCATGGAATCCTTTACCGGTAGTCGAGTTTGCGGGAAGCGGCCACGCAGACATAGTCGGAATCAGCTTGTTGGGTACAACCATCCTGATGATCAGCAAATCCCGGGTCGCGTCCGGCGGACTCGCCTTTGCTACGGCGGTACTGACCAAGTATCTGCCGGTGCTTGCCCTTCCCTGGCTGATCCGCAAAGGAGGCTGGAAGTTCCTCTTATTTGCATCGCTTCTTGGGTCCGCCCTGATCCTGTGCTTCTATACGCCCGATCACAGAATGTTCAGCGGCGTTTCGGTCTTCTATCGAAAGTGGTGGTTCAATGATTCACTCTTCAGTGTGCTCTACAAGTGGACGGGAGGTGCAGAGCCGGCGCGCCGGTGGGCATTTGTCTTTGTTTGTCTCAGCGGAATTTTTTGCATGCTGCGAAGATACGACCTTTATCGTTCTCTGTTTGTCGTCTACGCCACAGTATTGCTCTTCTCCCCCGTGGTTCATCCATGGTACTTGTGCTGGCTGCTTCCGTTTCTTGTTTTTCATCCCAGTTTGCCATGGCTCTTTCTCTCCGGCTGGATCATGCTCTCTTATCTGATCCGGTATTTTTATCCGGCCGGAATGTGGCAGCATGTACTCTGGCTCAGACTTGTCATCTACATTCCGTTTTATGCGATGCTGCTGTGGGGTTTGTTTGTACGACGACAAACTCTTGCCTCTTTTCACGACTCAAGCGATGATTGAAACCAATGGCGTTCAACTTTCAGTTTCCGCTCCAGGGTGAGGAAAGAAAAACAACCCTGATTTCCGCCTTTCTACTTTTTGCCGTAACGGCCGCGTTTGTCATCCTGAAATCTGCGCGGGACGCCCTTTTCCTGAGCAATTATCCGGCCAGGATTCTGCCCTACTTCATGGCGATCACGCCGGTAGCAACCGCTCTGGTTTCGTTCACATATCTCCGGCTGTACAAGGCTCTGTCCTTACGTGAGGCCGTGGATCTTTCGTTGAAGGCATTTGCCGTCGGAACACTGATCCTTTGGGCCGGAATCAAATCGGATTGGAGATTCGCAACATTCGCCCTTTACGTCTGGGTCGGTGTTTATGCGGCGCTGGCCCCCGTGCAAGCATGGTCTGTGATCAGCCAATCCTTGCTGACACGTCAGGCAAAACGGGCCTTCGGAATCATTGGCGCCGGCGGAATTGCGGGAGCAAGCGCGGGAGGCTTTTTGGCAAAATGGGTTTCTGAAGGCGCGGGAGTGTCTGCGTTGCTGCCAGCGGGCACCATTGCGATTTTGTTGGGATTATTTGCATGCCAGGCACTAGGCGCCCTGACCTATGTTTCGGACAAAAAAGAAGGACCGGTGCAATCGGGGAAAGTCCGGCCACGGTTTGTTGCCATGGTACTGATCGTAGTAGGAACGATCAGCATCGTTTCGACTTTCGCAGATTATCAGTTCAAAGTAACCGCGCAAAAATCAATGGAAACAGCGGAAGCGCTTGCTCCGTTTTTTGGTTCTTTTTATGCATACATTGGAATCGGCACGCTGGTCTTTCAGCTCCTGGTAACACCGGCGATCATGAGCCGGATCGGCGTAGCAGGCGCTCTCGCATTTTTGCCGGTGGCCCTTGCTGCAGGAAATGTTTGGATCCTGGCTGCCGCTTCGCTGGCTGCTGCCATTTTCTTGAAAGGCTCCGAGCAATTGTTCCGGTTTTCGATTTACCGTTCTTCGCTGGAAGTTGTCTATATGGCAATTCCTGAAGATTCCAAGATTCGCCTCAAGTCTCTGTTGGATACGGTAGCAGTTCGCACGGCGGAGGCTGGTGCAGGTCTGATTCTGATCCTGCTCTTTTCAGTGGGAAGAGTGCCGCTGCATGTGCTGGCCTGGATCAGTCTTGGCTTCCTGGCCGTTTGCGTTGCGGGAAGCATTCTTCTTCAGCGCGAGTATCCAAAAGCGCTCAGCGGCGCGATTCGCAAAGACGAAGTGAATCTTTCCGGTGTGCGGGCAGAATTCTTTACGACCGACTTCTATCATGTTTTGCCGGAGCTGCTGCAAAACAGTGCCCGGCAAACCGTACTGGATCTATTGCAACTGCTGGGAAACACCGGAAGCCGAAAACTAAACGCCTATCTGTTGCCTCTG
>CAZDDB010000185.1:1614-7852 GCA_964504105.1 uncultured Acidobacteriota bacterium | reverse complement strand
CACGGACGGCCACTCTCCGGAGCGAAAAGCAACGAATCGAAGCCCTCAAACATTCATTTGAGAATCATCTTTTATATACCATGGCAAAAGATCAGTACTCTGCTACAAAATTAGATTTATACAAAAGTGTCGCCCTGAGCGTAAAGGATCAGCTCAACAAACGGTGGACCCAAACACAACAAACCTATTACAACGTTGACGCAAAACGCGTCTACTATCTTTCGCTCGAGTTCCTGATGGGACGCGCTCTCGGCAACAACTTGATCAACCTGAAACTGGAGAAAGAATCGGCGCGAGGACTCGAAGAGCTCGGCTATGACCTGGAGCAGCTGCAAGAGCTCGAATGGGATGCAGGACTTGGAAACGGAGGCCTGGGCCGGCTGGCTGCATGCTTCTTGGATTCCATGGCGACGATGGAGCTTCCCGCTTACGGCTACGGCATCCGTTACGAATACGGAATCTTCTACCAGCATATCCGCGATGGATACCAGGTGGAAACACCCGACAACTGGCTTCGCTACGGGAACGTGTGGGAAATCGCCCGTCCGGAATATCTCTATACAGTCAGATATTACGGCCGTGTCATTCAGTTTACCGACACAGACGGAACTCTCCGCTCTGAATGGGCGGATACCGAAGATGTCATGGCGATGGCTTACGATACTCCCATCCCGGGATACGGAAACAACACGGTCAACAACCTGAGGCTCTGGTCCGCAAAATCTACCCGTGAATTCGATCTGGATTACTTCAATCACGGCGATTACATCAAAGCCGTGCAGGATAAACAGAAAACGGAAACGATTTCGAAGGTTCTCTATCCGAACGACAACGTGATTCAGGGAAGAGAACTGCGTCTCAAGCAGGAATACTTCTTCTCATCGGCCACCTTGCAGGACATCATCCGCAGGTATCGAAAAGCGCACTCGGACTTTTCCGAGTTTCCGGAAAAGGTCGCGCTCCAACTCAACGACACCCATCCCGCAATCGCGATCCCCGAATTGATGCGTCTTCTGATCGATATTCATGGGCTTTCCTGGAAGGATGCCTGGGACATCACAGTCCGTTCCTTCGGATATACAAATCACACGATCCTGCCGGAAGCCCTGGAAAAATGGCCGCTTACACTGATGACGACTGTGCTTCCCCGGCATATGCAAATCATCTACGAAATCAATCAGCAGTTTCTCAACGCCGTCTCCGTACAATTTCCAGGGGATTCGGAGCGGCTTGCCCGCATGTCCCTGATTGAAGAAGGCTCTGAAAAACAAGTGCGAATGGCTCATCTGGCCGTTGTGGGGAGTCACTCGGTAAACGGGGTCGCTGCGCTGCATTCACAGATTCTGAAGAAGATCCTGTTCAAAGACTTCTATGAAATGTTCCCGGAGCGGTTTAACAACAAGACGAATGGCATCACGCAGCGGCGATGGTTATTGAAATGCAATCCTCAGCTGGCCAAACTGATTTCACAGAACATTGGGGAAGGTTGGGTTACAGATCTCTTCGAGTTGCAAAAACTGGTTCCACTGGCTGAAGACAAAATGTTCCGCGAAGAATGGCGGCAAATCAAACTCAGCAACAAGGTCCAGCTTGCAAACTATATCGCCAACACTACCGGGATTAAAGTACATGCGGAATCGATGTTCGACATTCAGGTGAAACGGATCCACGAATACAAGCGGCAATTATTAAATGTGCTGCACGTCATCCACCGATACAATGAAATCAAGAGCAATCCGGATGGGGATTTTGTTCCACGCACGGTGATCTTTGCCGGAAAGGCGGCGCCCGGGTACCTTCTCGCAAAGCTGATCATCAAGCTGATCCACTCCGTGGCGGATGGAATCAATCGCGACCCCGACATGCGGGAACGCCTGCGTGTCGTCTTCTTACCAAACTATTGCGTCTCCCAGGCGGAGAAGATTATTCCTGCAGCGGATCTGTCCGAACAAATTTCCACTGCCGGCATGGAGGCCTCCGGTACCGGGAACATGAAATTCGCCTTGAACGGCGCCCTCACCATCGGAACGCTGGACGGCGCAAACATTGAAATCCTGGAGGAAGTGGGAGATGAGAATATCTTCATTTTCGGCATGACCGCCGAAGAAGTGCTGGAAAAGAAACGTTCGGGCTACAAACCTGCGGATATCTGCGACCGCATTCCGGCTCTCAAACAGATTATCCACATGATCAGCAACGGGTATTTTTCTCCGCAAAATCCGGAACTGTTCAAGCCGATCGTGGATTCTCTCCTGAACCAGGATGCCTTCTTGCTCTTTGCTGATTTTGAATCGTACGTCCGCCGCCAGAATGCAGTTTCGAAAGCCTATCTGGATACCGAAGAATGGACCCGGAAAAGCATTCTGAATGTAGCCAAAATGGGAAAATTTTCCAGTGACCGTACCATCGGGGAATATGCCCGCGAAATCTGGGGTGCCGCCGCGGTGCCGATTCAAATAGAACCCGTAAGGTAATAGAGAGGTTGGAAATGCGACGTTTGCTTCTGTTCTTTGTTTACGTCTTGTTTTTCGTTTCCACGGTCCGCGCTGGAAGTATGTTCCCGTATGCGTATCAGGAACACACAATGGACAACGGCTTGAAAGTAATCCTGATACCGATCAAAAACCAGGGATTGGTGTCCTTTTTCACCATCGTCCACACGGGAAGCCGTGATGAGATTGAGCCGGGAAAGAGCGGTTTTGCGCACTTCTTTGAGCACATGATGTTCCGGGGGACTGAAAAATATCCGTCCGCTCTCTACGATGAGATTACCGCGGAGATGGGGGCGGAACGCAACGCCTATACCACGGACGATTACACTTTTTACTACATGCATTTTCCGGACAGGTATCTGGAAAAAGTAATCGATCTTGAATCGAACCGGTTTCAAAATCTGAAATATGCGCTCCCGGAATTCCAAACGGAAGCAAAAGCAGTGCTCGGCGAATACAACAAGAACTTCGCCAACCCGTTTTTCCAGATCGAAGAAAAACTTTATGACAACGCCTTCTCAAAGAGCAGCTACAAGCACACAACCATGGGGTTCTTGAAAGATATCCAGGACATGCCCAACCAGTACGACTACAGCCTTTCCTTTTTCAACCGTTTCTACCGTCCAAACAATTGCACGATCCTGGTAACCGGAAACTTCAATCCGGAGACAACACTAAGCCTGATCAAAAAGTACTATACCGCCTGGAAGCCAAACGATTACAAAACCGTAAATGCGGAAGAACCGGAACAGACAGAACCAAAGAGCGGCCATGTGGACTACACAGGGGATACACTCCCGCTTCTCGTGATCGGATATAAGTCCCCGGCCTTTGATCCGGCAAACCGGGATTTCGCGGCACTCGACGTTCTCACGGACCTTGCGTTCGGAGAAACGTCGCCCCTCTACCAAAAGCTTGTTCTGGAAGAACAAAAAGTGGATGTGGTGACTGCGGACTTCACACCACACCGGGATCCGAACCTGTTCATCATCTATGCCAGATTGAAGAAACAAGAGGATCTCAAGAGCGTGGAAGACGCCATCCTGGCAACACTGGAAGACATAAAAAAGAACCCGGTCGAAGCCCAGAAACTCGCCGACTTGAAATCAAATTTCAAGTATAGCTTCCTGATGGGTCTGGACACCAGCAAGAACGTAGGCTTCAACCTCGGCCAGTTCGTCGAGCTTACCCGCGACATCCAGGGGGTCGATCAGATGATCGAATCCTATCAGGCCGTCACAGCGGAAGATGTTCAGAAGGCAGCACAAAAATACTTTATGACGGAAAAGAAAACCACCGTTACCCTGACAGGAGGAAAATAATGCTTCGACGCATTCTTCTTTACCTTTTGTTGTTGCCGGCGGTATTGTGTGGGGCGGATTCCACAATATTCGATTCCCAATTGCTGCGGCTGAAAAATGATTCTCCGTTGATTGCTTTCCGCATCCAATTCCTCACGGGATCCGCAAAAGATCAACCAGGGAAGGAAGGGATCGCCTCTCTGACTGCTTCCCTGCTTGCGGAAGGAAGCACCACGAAAAATGATTATCCGAAGATCCTGAAGCTGCTTTATCCGATGGCGGCCTTCTACAACGCGCAGGTGGACAAAGAGATGACCACTTTCTACGGCGTAGTCCATAAGGACAATCTGATTTCTTACTATGAACTCCTTCGTGATGCGGTCCTCTCCCCTGCTTTCAAGAAAGAAGATTTTGAACGGCTCAAGACGGATCAGCTGAACTACGTTGCCAAAGGGCTGCGATTTAACGACGACGAAGAACTGGGCAAAGAAACACTCAACTGGGCGTTGTTCAGGAATGATCCATATGGTCACCCGAATGCCGGGCTCGTGAAAACGAATGCCAATCTTACACTCGAAGATGTACAGGCGTTTTACAAACAGCAGTACGCTCGCGCCAATCTGGTGATCGGAGTCGCGGGAAACTATCCGGACTCTTTGATCGGTCAAATCAAAAATGATTTTGCCGCTCTCCCGGAAACCCCCAGCGACTTGCATGAGACAAAGAGTAGTGTGAAAAAGATCGAAGGAATTCATGTGGTCCTGGTGGAAAAACAGACTCCGGCCACAGCCTTCAGTTTCGGATTTCCAACATCGTTCACGCGCGCCGATGACGACTTCTATCCGATGATGATCGCAAATTCCTGGTTCGGGCAGCACCGGAGCTCCTTCAGTCATCTCTATCAGGTGATGCGCGAAGCGCGTGGAATGAATTACGGAGACTACAGCTATGTCGAGCACTTTGCGGCAGGCGGCCGGAACTTCCAGCCGCCAACAAACAATGCGCGCCGCCGGCAGATCTTTCAAGTCTGGATTCGACCGGTGCCGGCTCCAGTCCGTCATTTTGCGATCCGGCAGGCGGTCCGCGAGCTGCAGATGCTGATCGATCAGGGCATGACACAGGCGGACTTTGACCTGACCCGGAACTTCCTGCTTAACTTCAGCGTGAACCTGGCACAGTCCAACTCCGAGCAGCTCGGTTACGCACTTGATGACCGCTTCTATGGTCTCTCAAAGCCTTTTCTTGAGCAGATGAAGACCCGGTTTGCCGCGCTAAAACTGGAAGATGTAAACAGCGCGATCCGAAAGCACCTCAACACGAAAAACTTGGTCATCGCCGTTGTGACTCAGGACGCGGAATCGTTCAAGAAAGCTTTGGTTGAAAACGCGCCCAGTCCAATCACGTATGACTCGCCGAAGCCGGAAAAAATCATGGAAGAAGACAAGATCATTCAGAGTTATCCGCTCACAATCAAAGCGGAAAACGTAACGATCATTCCAGCCGAAAACATTTTCGAGTAGGGGATCTACCACGGAGGCACGGAGTGCTGACAAACATTCCCGGAATGGCTTTGTAGCGCCGGCGTCTCGCCGGCCGGACAAACGAAGTGCACTTCAACCACCGGCCGGCGGAATGACATTCCTTCACGGCAACGGATAGGAATTGTTACGCCGGCCACGATTTGCCTGATCATGATTCTGCGAGAGGATTCACCCAGTTCAATCCGGAAAAACGGGAGAAGTCGGAATCGTTCGAATGCAATTCACATGCATTTTCCACCGCCATAGCAGCCAGGTGCGCGTCGGTAACTAGATTTCCTGCGATTCCTATCTTCGTTAGAAACTCTCTGAAAATGGAGAAATGACGCGGGCCAGGCTCTAGCGGCTGAACGTTTGGTCTCTCCAGCCATTCTGAAACGATCGCACAGCATTGCTCAACCGGCATCGGGTCAACCAATACCTGGCGGTGAGTCATGAGCCGAATGAATCCCATCGCGACAGCCCACGGAAGACCTACCACGGATTCTGTGGAAAGAAGGGCCTCCCACCATTTCCTGGCGCACAGGTGATGTGGCGCAAGCTCGTTGTACGCGTAAACAAGCAGATTGATGTCTGGAATAATCATCTCTTTCCAGACAGAGCAGACAGGCGGGCTTCGGCATCCAGTTGGTCAACCAACTGGTTCAACTTTTCCAGGTCTATTCCCTGCCGGAAAGCCGAACGATGAGGCCGGACCCGGAATCGTTTGATCTTGCGAATGGGGGAACGGGATATGCTGAAGGCGAAGCGCAACGATTCGTTCAGCACTTCCTTGAAGCTTCGGTCACTCTTGCGTGCGCGCGTCTTGAGCTCGCGGGCGACGTCTTCATCAATCGTTACAGTCGTTCTCATAGCGGCATCATAGTGCTTAGTATTAATGCTGTCAAGATGCTGAAAATGCATCCGG
>CAZDDB010000185.1:0-1514 GCA_964504105.1 uncultured Acidobacteriota bacterium | reverse complement strand
GATCCGTCTAGGCGTTTCTCTTTGCACTGGTTCATGATTAAATAGATACATTGATCGGGACGACAATTTCGCATTACAAAATCACAGAACGCCTGGGGGGCGGCGGAATGGGCGTTGTCTACCTTGCGGAAGACACGAAACTCGGACGTAATGTTGCTTTGAAGTTTCTACCTGAAGAACTTGCCCGGGACGAGCACGCACTCGAGCGCTTACAGCGGGAAGCGCGATCCGCTTCGGCGCTCAATCATCCCAACATTTGCACGATTTACGATGTTGATGTGGCAGTGCCTGCTGAAAGCAGTTCCCCTCTACATTTTATCGCCATGGAATTCCTGGAAGGGAAAACGCTGAAACATCGTCTTGGCGAAAAGCCCTTCAACAACGAGATATTGCTCGAGATTGCCATTCAGATCGCTGACGCTCTCGATGCGGCCCATTCAAAAGGTATACTGCACCGGGACATCAAGCCCGCAAATATCTTCGTTACCAATCGCAATCAGGCAAAGATCCTGGATTTCGGGCTGGCGAAGGTTGTGCGGGAACGTGAGAAAGCAGGATTGGCGAGTGGTCTTTCCGAACTGCAAACCGCCGCTTCTCCGGATCCTGCCTTGACCAGTCCTGGAAGCACGGTTGGGACGATAGCCTATATGTCGCCCGAACAAGCAAAAGGAGAAGAGCTTGATGTGCGAAGCGATCTATTCTCCTTTGGCGTGGTCCTTTACGAAATGGCCACCGGGAAACAGGCTTTTTCCGGCGGATCAACGGCTGTGATCTTTGAAGCGATTCTGAACAAGCAACCTGTAGTCGCCACACGCTTGAATCCCGAATTGCCTCCTGAACTTGATCGCATCATCAGCAAAGCGTTGGAGAAGGACCGGGATTTGCGGTACCAAACCGCTGCTGAAATGCGCGGCGACTTGAAACGAATGCGTCGCGACATCAGTTCGGGAAAATCGGCGATGGTTACTACGGCAGCATCGCCGGCAACGGATTCACATCCAAGCTCCACGGCACAGAGATCGGCGATCACAGAAACGGCCGCGCAGACCCGAAGGAAAAGCTCCTTTTCCAGATGGCTGATTCCTTTCCTTTTGCTGATTGTCCCAGCCGGCGGCTTCTTCATCTACAGGTACCGGACCGGATTGCCTGCAAAATTGCCAACGAAAGTACGGCAAATCAGCCACTGGGGTAAATCGATGACGAGCGTCCGCCTGTCGCCCGACGGTCATACTTTTGCCTTCACGTCGCCGGTCGAAGCGGTTTCGCAAGTTTTCATCCTCCTCACATCCGGTGGAGAACCGCTACAATTAACCGCCGACGAAGGACAGAAAAGAGTCGATTCGTTTTCGGCAGATGGAACGGAAATCTATTATCGTAGAATTACCGGAGTAGATGAGGAATGGGCCGTGCCGGCTCTCGGTGGAACGCCTCGCAGGTTGCTGTCAGGAATCCTGGTTGCTCCCTCGCCGGATGGTAATTTTCTTTATTACACAAAATCAGGCAGCGGAAGCGTT
>CAZDDB010000184.1:4544-7854 GCA_964504105.1 uncultured Acidobacteriota bacterium | reverse complement strand
ACTGCCGTCCGGATGATGCAACACTCCTACGGTATATTCGCTGTCCGCACTGCCGGCGTACTCCTGCACAAGAGGCTGATATCCGTTATTCAGCAAGTATCGGACAAAGAACTCTAATTCATCCTGAGTTTGCGCAAGAAATGCCGCAGTAGAGCCGCTTCCGGTTGCCGGTTTTATCACACACGGAAATCTCGCATCCATCCCCTGAAGCTCACCAACCTGGTGAATGGAAAATGTTTGGGGCACTGAAAATCCCTTTTGCTGCAACTGCCGGTTTGTGCGAAGCTTGTCTATACCCGTAGCGATGACTTCCTCAGAATTGATGAGCAGCCGGACACCCGCATGCGAGAAGAGATCGCGATTCCGCGAAATTTGAATCAATTCCGGTTCGCTGCCCGGCACAAGAAACTCCACTCCCTCCTGCCGAACGAGCTCAAGCAACGCACCGGCATACTCTTCAGATGAAGCGGGCGGCAAAACCGCCGAATGCTCCGCTTGCGCGACAGCCGTCAAGCTCAAAGAGACATTCGTTACAGTGATTTCATAGCGATGCCGTCCCCGGCGCAGCGCTTTGTACACCTGTTCCCCGACGCTCCCGCCGGCCACTCCGGTAATGAGAACACGAACCGGCCTCATCATTTCCACGCCATAATCCGGAGGTATTTGAACAGGTGCTTCGAAAAAGGAAGAACCATTTGCAGATAGGCTTCAATATCGGGCGCGTGAAGATCGGTCTGATGCATGACGATTCCCTGTCCCATATACCAGTAGTATTCAATATTCACTTTTGAAAACCCCACTTCGTGAAGCATCGTGTTCAATTCTTTTTCCCGCATCCCTCCCACCATCATCTTTTGATACTCGGCCATCTGAACGATTTTCGGATCAATGCCTTTGTCCTGTTCTATCATAGTATGGGTATCCAGAACTGCAGTCAATTCCCGCTTCACAATGCCGGAATACGCCTCCTTTGCGGAAGGTTCCAGACCCTTGAGGGCATCCCAGTAATCAACATTGGGGTCTTCCTCACTATAGAAAACGCCCCCTGGCTTTAGCAGCCGGTAAGCTTCGCTGATCGTAGGCCGGATCTCGTAAAGATGATGCAGGTAACTGTTTGCTGTAATCACATTCGCCGTCTGATCGTTCAGCGGGACAGACTCGGTGGAAGCTTGATGCAGCACTATTTTTCCGGAAGAGAGATCGACCCTGGAAAGCATCGCCGGTGTGATGTCCACCCCGTAAAGCCGTTGAAAGAAGGGAACAGCAAGATCGAGCACAAAGCCGGCTCCGCACCCAAGATCCACCAGCGTTTCGTTACCTGCCTTCTGCGCAAGATCGGCGATCCGGGAGGAAACAAGCGCCCTGTTTTCCGGAAGGTAATGGGGTTGTTCGGTCTCGTAGGTTGCGGCGGTCGCGGTGTGAAAAGCGATATTTGCATCCATCACAGATTTTTTCAAATCAGGATCCGTCATTGTTTCAACCTCGTGTTCTGCCCAGAACTTCAATCAAGTCTTGATTCCAGTTCATCGATTTGAGCCGCATCTGAAATTGTTTGAAATCGTAGTCAATTCTCCTGTGCTCGATCCGGCCCGACTCCGTATCGATGAGGGCATAGCCGGCCATCGGATTCCAGTCGCGGGGTTGTCCCACAGACCCCGGATTCAGCAGAAACCCTTCCCCTGCCCGGATCAACATTGGATGATGAGTATGGCCGAGAATCAAGATTTCATTTTTTTTGAGGGAAATTTTTGCAAGAGAAGGCGAATTCGCATAGATGTATGTTTCTTCATCCCATGGACTCGCGTGCCGGACAAGCAAAGAAAAATCATCCGCGCTAATTTGCATCTCGGCGGATAAGGACGCGAGCCACTGAAAGGAATGCTCGCTCAAATGCGCGCGCGTCCAATCGGTATAATAGATCGGCCTCTTTTCCGGATCGGGCTGAAGCAGGCCAACTACATAAGCATCATGATTGCCCCGGATGGCACGGACGCCGTTTTCTTGAAGCTGCTCGCAGACCTCGTTCACATCCGGGTAGTATCCGACGATGTCCCCGCAACAGAGAATGGCGTCCACCGATGGTAGACCGGCAAGGGTCGCTTCAAGCGCCGGGAGATTCCCATGGATGTCCGAGAACACGGCAAACTTCACAACAGCCCCCAGGCGCGGGCGCACAGTCTCAAACCATCTTCCAGAGACACCTGCGGCCGGTAACCAAATGATTTGTTAGCAGCTTCAAACGGGAAGTTTCCACGATAACTCTCCTGCGGATCCACACCTGAGAATCGAATGGCATCTTCCCCACTTCGATCAAAGATCCGCAAGACAGATTCTGCCAGGTCTCTCATGCTCACAGGATAGCTTCCGGAAACATTAAAAACACCCGTCGTTCGATTTCTAAGAGCCATCGAGAAAGCCTGAGCGACATCTTCTTCATGCACAAAATGCTGCTCGCGGGAACCGCTTCCCATCAAAGAAATTGTCTGATTCCGGGCAGCCTGCGTCAGAAAGCGTTTCACTACGGTTTCCGTCCGAAGGCCGGGACCATAAGGCGCTGAAATTCGCAGCAGACAGGCTTTTCGAAACAAAGCCCGAACCATTTGTTCACACGAGAGTTTGCTGATGCCGTAACAATCGGCAGGAGCCGGCAGAGTATCTTCCGTACACGACTTTGCCTGAGTACCGTAAACGCTGCAGCTCGAAGCAAAACAGAAGTGATCTACACCGGCACTCAAAGCCCATTCCAGAATGTTGTATGTCGTTGTTATGTTTGCAATCATCAAATCAAAATCGGGGGCCCTCCCGGGCAGGACTGCGGCACAGTGGACCACGGAATCGAAAGGTCCATTTGCATTGAGGAGGGCAACGGACTTTGCGTCATTGAGGTCGATACACACAGCCGGCGGAGGGATGGACGAAATCGAAGACCGCGCTACTCCCACGGCTCGAGCGCCAAGCTTTCGTAAATGCGACAGGATTACGCTGCCCAGGAAGCCCGCCGCACCGGTTACCAAAATCGAGCGATCCTTCATCTACAGTTTACCCGTGGTGAACGAGTGGCCTCCGGTCATATTGCTCATATTACAGGAATTCATGCGGACTTTGAATGTTGTCAAAGGGCCTGCACAAGAACAGAATTTTAAGGCGAAAAGTTCTCAATCCGGAGAGTGGCGGTTTTTGAATTTCACCTTTCAGTGGGACCTGCTGGCGAAAGTCCCCAAGAGGGTGTGGATGGCCGTTGACATTGAAGACGCCAGCGGGAAGCGGGTTTTCGCCGACACCAGGGCGCTGTGCTACGACATTTATCCCA
>CAZDDB010000184.1:2180-4511 GCA_964504105.1 uncultured Acidobacteriota bacterium | reverse complement strand
CGGGGGCGTATACGATCTTTGTTTCTTTTCTTTTTTGCCGAAGACAACGGTGTCTTGTCGGTGCGCAAAACAAATGTGAATAATATTGTTTCGCCTCATCAGAGGCGTATAATGCTGATGTCATTTGAAGTCCCCTTAAAGAAAGAGGTTGGTGTGCATGGCCGCTGAGTGCGTTATTTGCGGGGGGAGAGATTTTCAGGAATTATGGAAAGGACTCAAGCGGTGCGCCAGCTGTGATCTGGTCTTGGCCGATGTGGATATCTCGGAAGAGGAACTCAAAAAGATCTATCAGAACGATTATTTTTTCGGCGCGGCGTATGTCGATTATAAGCAGGAACGAAAGGCCCTTCAGTATAATTTCTGCAAGCGGTTAAAAGAGTTGTTGGCTTGTTTTGAGCATCCGAACAGCAGATCTCTTTTTGAAATAGGTTCAGCCTATGGTTTCTTTTTGGAGTTGGCCCGCGGAGAATTCCAGCGGGTCAAAGGGATCGACGTCAGCGCGGAGGCCTGCCGCCATGCCCAGGGGACCCTGGGGCTTGATGTCATTCAGGGCGATTTCCTGAGGTCTCCGATCGAGAAGAATGCCTATGACGCATTTTGCATGTGGGACACCATTGAGCATTTGCAAAAACCGCATTTATATATCGAGAAAATCAGCCAGTTGATTAGGCCCAACGGGCTTGTGTGCCTGACCACCGGCGACATTGACAGTTTTGTGGCGAAATTCCGTCAAGAAAAATGGCGCCTGATCCAGCCGCCGTTCCATTTGTTTTATTTTTCAACCAGGACGATCGCCCGGCTTCTGCACAATTACGGCTTTGAAGTCATTTTCAGCAGTCATCCTGGCAATTACCGCACGCTCAACACGCTGTTTTTGCGTCATCAGGGGATGTGGCTGCAGCGGTTGATCGAGGCGAGTCCTTTTGGGGATATCCCGCTGTATTTAAATCTATTCGATATAGTGTACGTCATCGGACGAAAAAAATGAAAACTATTCCTTACGGTAAGCATCAATTGGATCAGGCCGATATCGCGGCGGTTGTCAAGACCCTCAAAGGCGATTGGCTGACGCAGGGTCCTGCCGTCCAAAAATTCGAGCAGGCATTGTGTAAATATACCGGCGCCAAGTACTGCGTGGCCGTTGCCAACGGTACGGTGGCTCTTCATCTGTCGATGTTGGGGTTGAAGGTGGGAAAAGGGGATGAAACGATCAGCTCCCCCATGACTTTCGCAGCAAGCGCCAATTGCGCGCTGTATGTCGGTGCGACCCCGCGTTTTGTCGACATGGATGCCCAAACCTACCATCTGGACATTGAGAAGCTCAGGGAATTTTTAGAATCACCTTCCCGGCGTAAAAAGATCAAGGCCGTGGTCTTGGTCCATTTCATGGGCACGGTCGCTGGCGTTGCCGAGATCAACAGGATCTGCGGCCGTTACGGGATCGCTGTGGTGGAGGATGCCGCGCACGCGCTGGGGGCCAAGTACCGCGAAGGGAACCGCTGGCATTCGGTCGGCTGCTCAGCGCATTCCAAAGCAACGATTTTAAGTTTTCATCCCATCAAGCATATTACGACCGGCGAAGGCGGAGCGATATTGAGCAATGACCAGAAACTTTATGAGCGGTTCCTCCGTTTGCGTCATCACGGCATCGTCCGTAACTATTCTTCACCCGGATCTTTGCTGGCGCAATATTCCAAAGAGGCGTGGTTTTACGATATCCCCGAGATCGGCTTTAACGGAAGGATCACCGATTTCCAGTGCGCCCTGGGGGCACAGCAGCTCAAGAAATTGGATGCGTTCGTCAAACGCCGTCGGGAACTCGTGGAGCGCTACAACCGCGCCTTTGCCGATCTTAAACAGATACAATTGCCGCCGGAGCGCAAGGAGAGCAAGGGCTCTTACCATCTGTACCCTATCCGCGTGCCGGCTGATCAAAGAGGCGCTTTGTATAACTTCTTGAAAGAACGGAAGATACTGGCTCAGGTCAATTATGTCCCCGTGCACCTTTTGACCGCTTATCAAAAGGCCTTTGGTTACCACTGGGGCGATTTTCCGGCGGCCGAACAATATTTTACGGAATGCCTGAGCCTGCCGATGCACGCGGCTTTGAAGGACCAGGAACACCGTTATGTCGTGCGTGCGGTCAGGGATTTTTTCTCGAGAGCATGAAGGATCATTTGACCCTGCGTCCCGTTTCCAGGAAAGACTGCCGTTCTTTATGGCTTTGGCGCAACCATCCGCAGGCCAGGAAATGGAGCTTTAACGCGGGGGTCATTGCCTATAAAGATCACTTGCGGTGGTTTACAAAAAAACTCAAAGACCCGGCAACAA
>CAZDDB010000184.1:222-2170 GCA_964504105.1 uncultured Acidobacteriota bacterium | reverse complement strand
GCAGGATCGGTCAGGTCCGTTTTGATCGTCAGGGGCAAAGGGCTGTTGTCAGCGTCACAGTCAATCCCCGTTATTACGGGAAGGGCTGGGGAAATCTTTTGATCAAGGAAATCAGTGGCCGTTATTTTCAAGAGAAGCCCCGGATAAAAATGATCCTGGCTGAAATTATATATGGGACCATCTCGATTCCCAGAAAGCGTTTCATAAAGCCGGTTACCGGAATCTGGAAAAAGACCACCAAGGCGGTTAAAAAAAATTACGTGATGAAGTTTCAAAGACCAAGATCAGGTTTATCAGGAGAAATGAATGACCATTAAAGGCAAAAAAATTCTAATTACCGGCGGTGCAGGTTTTATCGGCGTTTCTCTGATGGAGAGGCTTATTGAGCACAATAAAGTGTACATTTACGACACGTTGATGGAAAACGCGTTAAAGCTGACCGATTTCGCCAAACACAAGAACCTCATCTTTATCAAAGGCGATGTCCTGGATGCCGCGAAAGTTAAAAAAGCCGTTCAAGGCTGCCATTATGTCGTCCACATGGCGGCCATCGTTGGCGTCAATACGATTTTGTCGATGCCCGTCAAGACCATGGAAGTGTCTCTGCTGGGCACCTACAATGTTCTTAAGGCGCTTGAAAGCGAAAATAAGATCGAGCGTTTTATTGACTTCTCGACGAGTGAAGTGTTCGGCAGCTACGCGTTTAACGCCAAGGAATCAGATTCAACAACATTGGGTGAGGTCGGGGAGGTGCGTTGGACATACGCGGTGAGTAAATTAGCCACCGAGCATCTTACGCTTAATTATCATAAAGAAAAAGGGTTGCCGGCCCTGTCAATCCGCCCGTTTAATATTTACGGGCCGCGCCAGGTGGTCATGAACGCGGTGCCGCGTTTCGTGTCCCAGTGCTTAAGCAACAAGGATATGGAGATCCACAATGACGGCAGTCAGATCCGCTCCTGGTGCTATATCAATGATATCGTCGAGGCGATTTTACTTTGCCTGCAGAAAAAAGAGGCCGTGGGGCACGCGTTTAATATCGGGAATCCCCGCAGCACATGTACTATTTATCATCTCGCCCAGGAAATCAAGAGGCTCAGCGGTTCGAATTCGCGCATTGTCTTTAAGAAATGGAAGTTTCAGGATATCGAACTCCGTGTCCCTGACATCGGCAAGGCCCGGAAACTGTTGGGGTATGAACCTAAAGTTGACTTGGAAGAAGGGTTGCTGCGCAGCATTCACTGGTACCGTAACCATGATGTTTCCAAGTATTTCCGATCGCGGTAAGCGAGGACCATGTCCAGTATCTCCGTCGTGATTTGCGCCCATAATGAGAGCGAAAACATTGCCCAGGCGATCCAAGAGACCGCCGCAATGCTTCAGAGGATTGCCGATTCCTATCAGATCATCTGTGTCGATGACGGCAGCAATGACGGCACCGGCGGCATCATCAGGGCTTATGCCGCTCAAGATCCCCGCATTAACTTGATTACCCACGCGCATAAGGAAGACATCGGAACGTCCTTGCAGGATGGCTACCGCGTGGCCACCTGCGAATTCATCTCCTGGCTTCCCGCCGACGGTCAGAACACTCCCGAAGATTTGAAGCTATTTCTGGAAGCCATTAAGGACGTGGATTTCGTGACCGCCTATTACCGGCATCGTCCGGATTCTTTGTTCCGGCTGCTCATGTCGCGCACAGTCCGGCTGCTTTTGTTTGTCCTGTTCGGGCGCATCCCGGGGCTGCAGGGGACCTACATGTTCCGCCGCGAGATGTTAAAGAAGATCGACCTGGTCTCGAAATCGTTTGTCCTGAATTTTGAATTTGTGATCAAAGGGGCCTGGAACGGATTTCGTTTCAAGGAAGTGCAAACCGAGTGCCTGCCACGCCGGGCAGGGGAATCCAAAGTGGCGCACACGAGGACCATCATCCGCGTGTTCACGGAAA
>CAZDDB010000184.1:0-212 GCA_964504105.1 uncultured Acidobacteriota bacterium | reverse complement strand
GTTCATCCTTCATCCTTGGTTGCGGCCCGTCTAGGGCCGCGCTGTGACCTCTGTGGACCCTTTCCCAGTACGCATCCTGTCTGCGTCCCAGTCGGGAACGGATGTTACCAACTTTCATGACGTGCACCCTATGTTGAGATTATGAAACTTCAGGAACCATTCACCCGATGTTACAATAAAGCGTTCCTGCAAGAGTTGATTCGGGAACGATG
>CAZDDB010000183.1:6323-7884 GCA_964504105.1 uncultured Acidobacteriota bacterium | reverse complement strand
TCGCGTGCCATCTTGGGTGAAAGAGCCGCTGGGGCGCTACTACCTCTACTTCGCTCATCACATGGGCGCCTTCTTCATTGGGATGTGTGCCATCCTTTTGAATCAGGCGGTCAATCGTGGAAGCGTCTTTGAAGAAAAACGGCACAATCGTGATTTTGTAGCCGGACGATAAATCGTCGAAGGCTTGATGCACCTCTCTTGAGTATTCAGGGCCCGAATTCGTTGGCGCTTCCATTCTGAGGAGCAATACCTTCACCGCACGTGATTGCGCCCTTTCAATCATGGTTCCCAGGTTCTTCTTCATCTGTTCAATCGGCTGGCCCCGCAAGATGTCATTGCCGCCCAGTTCAAGAATCAGGAACTTGACATTATCCTCAAGCGACCAATCGATCCGTCTCAAACCTCCGGCGGTCGTATCTCCGGAAACTCCTGCATTTACGACCTCATATTCGTAACCGTTTCTACGCAACATTTTTTCCAGAACGGCGGGGTAGCTTTCGGATACAGGAAGCCCCAGCCCGGCCGTTAGCGAGTTGCCAAACGCCACGATCTTGGGTAAGTTTTGATCTTCCGTTGGTGAAGCGGATGACGATGCAGAAGTCTCTTGTGAAGGTTCGCGAGTGCAGGAAGCAAAAAGCAAGAGCAACAGGAAGAATTTACGCATGATCCAATTATATAAAGTTTCGAAAGTTGTTCCGTCAGGAGACTTTTTCCTAACGATTCTTCATCCGCTGGATTTGACCATTCCAGATGGTCAATTTGTTTCGGTGATCGGGCCCTCCGGGAGTGGAAAATCCACGCTGCTCGGATTGATTGCCGGTCTGGATGCGCCGACGTCGGGTGAAATTGTGATCGATGGAGAGTCGATTACAAACATGAGTGAAGACCGGTTGGCGGAATTGCGCGGAAGAAAAATCGGATTTGTATTCCAATCGTTTCATTTGATTCCTTCGTTGACTGCGCTGGAAAATGTCCTGGTGCCCATGGAAATTGCCGGGTCGCCGGATGCAGCAAAACATGCGCGCACATTGTTGGACGATGTCGGCTTGAGCGCGCGCGCTCATCACTATCCCTCTCAGCTTTCGGGAGGAGAACAGCAGCGCGTCGCAATTGCCCGCGCGTTTTCAAATAATCCGTCGATTCTCCTGGCCGATGAACCAACCGGCAACCTCGATTCACAGAACGGCCGGCACGTTTTTGATCTACTGATCGAGATGAATCGAAATCGCGGCACGACTCTTGTGCTGGTGACGCATGAGAAGGAACTGTCGGCCGCAGCGGATCGTCAGATTGTTTTGCGCGACGGACGAGTTGTGGAAGAGGAATTAACCACAAAGGCACGAAGTTAGGTAGGAAGATTTCACCGCAGAGGCGCAGAGATCGCAGAGAAGAAAAACTGGCAGCTGCCGGACGCTGCAGGCGTCCGCTCTGAAAAAAGAATGCGAAAAAACAATAAGCAAAGTGAAAATTTTCTGTGCCAAGTTACCGAATCCGCATTTTGTTTTTTCGCATTCTTTTTTCAGAGGGCCCGAAGGGCCGGCGGCTACCTTGGCGCTCTTGG
>CAZDDB010000183.1:5167-6313 GCA_964504105.1 uncultured Acidobacteriota bacterium | reverse complement strand
TGGAGGATAGAAGATGGCAGGAGTTTCCATCATCCATCCTCTATCCTCTATCTTCTCTTGTAATACGTGATTAGATCATGAACTTTATAACAAATATGGCAAGACGGGAGATACGATCGTCCTGGCGCCGCTTGCTCTTCTTTTTTCTTTGCATCGCCATTGGTGTCGGCGCGATCGTAGCGGTGCGTTCAATCATCCGCAATCTCAATAAAGTCCTCAGCTCCGATGCGCGTGCCATCCTCGGCGCAGATGTACAGGTGGAATCGAACCGGCCCTGGAAACCGGAAACGCTCGCATCCATTGAGCGTCTGACCGGCGGAGCCATCCGGGCGCGCACGGAAACGATCGAATCTGCGTCCATGCTGCGTCCTGCCGATGCTTCGAAAGAGGGTGCGATCCTGGTAGAGCTCAAAGGAATCGAAGCACCATATCCCCTTTACGGACAATACAAGCTGGCGGATGGCCGGAGGTTCAGTCATTCCCTTCTGGCGAACAACGGCGCGCTGGTTGCACAAAGCGTTCTGGAGCGGCTCAATCTCAACATCGGCGACCACGTGAAGTTGGGGGAATCGGAGTTTCAGATTCGCGGTGTACAGGAACACGAGCCGGGAAGCGGCGCCAGGTTCCGCTTTGGTCCGCGCGTGATCGTGAACCGCAAATCGCTGGAGGCCGCAGGACTTACCGGTTTCGGCAGCCGGGCGCGCAGGAAGATCCTGCTTCAGGTGTCCGAATCAAAAGTGACTGCACTCGCGGAGCAGCTCAGAAAAGCGCTGAAAAACAACCTGGTGAACGTTCGTTCCTACCAGGAATCGCAGGAAAATCTGGAAGACCAGTTCACCCGCGCGGAAAATTTTCTAGCACTCACCGGTCTCGTTGTCCTGGTACTGGGGGGAATCGGCATCTCCAGTGTCACTCGCGTCTTTATCGAACAAAAAAAGAAAAGCATCGCCGTGTTGAAATGCCTGGGAGCAACAGGCCGAAGAATCACTGCCGCTTATCTGGCGCAAATCCTGACGCTTGGATCTGCCGGAAGTCTTCTGGGAGTCAGTCTCGCCGGAGTTGCGCTTTATTTTGTGGAGCTTCGTTACGCTATCAGCCTTCCCGCGGGAATGAGCTACACATTGCAAAACGGAGCCATGATTCAGG
>CAZDDB010000183.1:0-5157 GCA_964504105.1 uncultured Acidobacteriota bacterium | reverse complement strand
TTTTTGGTCTGCTCGTTACCATCCTGTTTGCGGCCCTGCCTCTGCTGCGGATCCGAAACATCAAACCAAATGTGTTGCTTCGCGAAGAAACGGAGCTCCATAAGTCAACGATCGGAAGATTATTTCGGGATCCTTTGCGCTGGATCACAGGCGTCATTGTGATTGCAGGTCTGGTATTTCTCGCCTCCTGGCAGGGTGGATCACTTCGGATTGGACTTTTCTTCCTGGGAGGATTGCTTGTGACTGCTGCTGCGCTGCATCTGGGCGCAGTCCTGCTGGTCCGGATTCTGCGAAAGGGCAAGCCGCTTGCGACCTTCTCGTTCCGGCATGCCGTCAGCGGACTGCACCGTCCGGGGAACCAGACCTATGTGATTATCATGGCCGTCGGACTGGGCAGCTTCTTTATCATCGCAATCCATACCATGCAATCGAATCTTCTGAGCGAACTGGATTTCACGCGCAGGAGCAACATGCCGAACATGTATCTGATCGATGTACAGACCGATCAGCGGGAAGGTGTTGCGCGTATCGTCAAAGAGGCAAACGGCGAAACAGCGCAGCTCATCCCCACTGTCCGCGCGCGGATCGCAGCAATCAACGGCAGAGAACTCGATCCGGAAAGCGAATCATATAAAAAGGACCGGCGCCGTCTTGGATTCGAGTACACCATGACCTACCGTCCATCGATGGAACCCAATGAAACGGTGCTTGCCGGAAAATTCTGGAATAAAACGCCTTCGACCGTTCCGGAGGTCTCGATCGAAGAAAGTCTCAAAGGAATGATGGATCTGGACCTGGGCGGAACAATCACGTTTGACATTCTGGGGCGCCGCATACCAGCAAAAGTTACAAGCATTCGCCGTGTGGACTGGCAGAATTCACGCACCGGTTTCTATATTGTGTTCCGGCCCGGGACGCTCGAAAATGCGCCAAACGTCTACGTCGCGGCCCTCAATGCGCCAACAGCAGAACCGGCAAGATCACGGTTTCAACGGAAACTGGTCGATGCGTATCCCAATGTGACCGCCATCGATGTTGCTGAAATTGTGGACAACGTGAAACGAATCCTCAACAACGTGACACTGGCCGTCTCATTTATCGGCAGCTTTGTGTTTTTGAGCGGTGTCCTGATCCTGGTAGGATCGATCGTCATGACGAAGTTCCAGCGAATCTACGAAGCCGCGGTGTTGAAAGTGCTGGGAGCAAAACGCAGGATCATCCTCACAATTTTAATCATCGAATACGGATTGTTGGGAACCGTTGCCGGGATCGTTGGATCGCTGGCGGCGATGGGTCTCTCTTACCTGATCGGGAAGCATGTGTTTGAAATCCCCTGGCACACAACTCCGCTGATCTATCTGGCGGGTACTCTGCTGACAGCGCTGCTTGTAGTTCTCGTGGGCGCTGTTTCCAGCCTGGATGTGCTCAACCGGAAACCGCTTGCCACGCTCCGTTCACAGTAACATCGCTGCTATACTGACGTGGTGCAATTCATTCCGAAATGGCTTGCGGATTTTGGCCTGTGGATCAATCGGCTATACTACAAACAACTTCTGGAATCCACATATTTTCGCAGCGAGCGGCCGCCCTCGTGGTTTGATCACCGGATTGACCTTCATTACCTATGGCCGCAGAACCTGTTCTGGTTGGAGCGTGGCGTTTTTCCACGAAAATACATGCTCCCGGGCTGTGCTGTTCTTGATCTGTTTTGCGGGGATGGCTTCTTCTCCCGCTATTTCTATTCCACGATCGCGGCCAGGATCGACGCAATCGATAAGGATCCCCTGGCGATTGAGCACGCCCGGCGTTGGCATTCCCACCCCAAAATCAGGTACACAGTTTCGGACGTAATTCACGAGCCGTTCCCCGAGTCTCATTATGACGTTGTAGTCTGGTTCGAAGCCATCGAGCACGTCAGCGAAGTCGAGTACCGCTCCGTCATCAATCAAATTAAGTCTGCTCTGGGGGAAACAGGCATCCTGTTCGGATCCACTCCAATCGTTGCCGAAGAAAAGCGCGGACAGGCCAATTGGGAACATCAAAATGAGTTCCACAACCTGGAGGATCTTCACAGATTTCTGGAAAAGGATTTTCGGCAGATTCAATTGGATTTGACCATCTATCCGGAGTTTCATGGCGCCGAACGCAGAACAGCCTATTTCACGGTCGGCAAACCGAAATGACCACTTGTAGGTTTTTGTAGCGAACTTTTCTCCGCTGAGTCTCGTCATTATTACAGTTCAAGGACGACCAACATGCAGATTCGAAAGGCCGTGTTCTTGCTCTTCTGTGCTTTTCTTCTGGCCGGGAGGCTTCAGGCAGAGACCAAACAGTGGGTTCACGTTCACATCGAGAACCCGTCAAAAGATGAAAAGGTCAAGGTTAACATTCCCATCTCTCTGGTGGAAACCCTCATGCCAATGATTGAAGAAAAGAGCGTGGAGAAAGGCCGGATTCGCCTGCATGAGAAAGATCTGAGTATCAAAGATTTGCGAAGGGTTTGGAAAGAACTTCGCAACGAAGGAGACAATGAATTTCTCTCCATCGAGAACAAAGACACGAATTTGAGAGTCTTCACGAAGGGAAATTATCTGATGGTCGAGCCCGGCGAAGGTTCCGAGAACAGCGTGGAGATGAAGATTCCTCTGGCGGTGGTGGACGCGATGTTGTCCGGAGAAGGTGAGGAGTTGAACTTAACAGCGGCGGTCCGCGCACTCAAAGAGAGTGGAACAGGAGACATCATCACGGTCAAAGACAAAGATGCGACCGTGCGTGTATGGATTGACGAAAGCAACAAGGCGAGATAAGCGATGTTGTTCAAGCTTGGAATCGCAGCAGCAATCTTGTCCTTTGGTGTGGTTACAATGCTCGGTGTGGCGATTCACCACGCCGGATTTATCGTGGTCGATGTGCAAAACAAAGCAAAAGGGGAGCGGGTATTTGTGCCTGTGCCGATGCTATTTGTAAATCTTGCCCTGGATGTTGTTCCCGATCAACGGTTGACGCGGTTGAGCGCGCGGCTGCAGGACAAGGATGAATGGCTGGCGGCGCTTACACGCGAGCTGAGCGAATGTCCTGATGGCGCCTTTGTGGAAATCGAAAGCCGGGAGGATCAGGTTTCAGTTGCCAAGAAAGGGGGAAACATCCTGATCGATGTGAATTCAAACGAGGAAGAAGTCCACGTACGTATTCCCATTCGCTCCACAGCGAAGGCCTTTACCAGGCTTGCCGAGATCAACGCTCAAAACTCCGCAGAGTTTTGAGAAATTGCTATTTCGCTTCTTTCTTCAGGATTGCGAACTGGCGGTCGGCAGCCTGACTTCCTGAAAAAGAAATGTGCAACTCGTCCCAGGTATCGTAATGCTCCGCCCAGAAGTCGAGAAAACACTTCAGACCGCAGCAGTCCAGCAACTTTCCATCCACTTCAAACTTTCGGGCAGTGCGGGTTTCGGGGCGGATCGGATCACCGCAGATATCACATTTAATAATCACTTCTCTCATACGAATCATCTTCCCTTCCAAATAAGTATAGGAACCCAACACATCCCTTACAATTGACAATTATCGGCAACGCTTGATTTTTCCGGTTACCAATAGGGGTAACTGGCTCCAAAACAAAAGTTTACCGGCTTGAGTCATAATAGAAAGAAAATTTATGAATCGTGTTCTGGTTTACGTTCCCGGGATGGAAGGCACCGGTCGGCTGTTCTTCCGCCAGCAACCGTTTGTAGAAAGAGAATTTCGATGTGTAACCATTCGGTTACGCAATTCAGCGCCGTTTTCGTATTCGGATCTGGTGGAAGATCTTCTGCGCGCACTAGACCGCGAAGACGCAAACAAAGTTACAATTGTGGCCGAATCGTTTGGGGGAACGGTCGCCTTGCAATTTGCGCTGCAGCATCAGGACCGGATTGAACATCTAGTCCTTGTCAATACATTCCCCTACTTTCGCAGACGGATCCGGCTTCATCTTGGGCTGCTGCTTCTGCCTCTTGGATTCATGCGGCCGGGAAGCTGGGTACGGGAAAAAACCATATCTACGGTGCTGCGCCGCGAATCGATCGAACAGGAGGCCATCCGCAAACTGCTGGAATGCTCGTTCAGTGACGGCCATGCTGTGACGCGTCAACGGATGAATCTAGTCAAACAAATGGATGTGCGCGGGCGTCTGCACGAAATCCGATGTCCGGTTACGTTGATCGCATCAGGGAAAGACAAACTGATTCCTTCGGTCAAAGAAGCGCGTTTCATGATGCAGCAACTGCCGAACGCGAAAATGATCCTGTTGCCTGACGAAGGTCACACCTGCCTGCTGTCGTCAAAATTCTCCCTCCTGCCGGTACTGAGGGCTCCGGAACCCGAAAAAACAAATATGGGCCGTGTAGGAATCGAACCTACAACCCCCTGATTAAGAGTCAGATGCTCTACCGATTGAGCTAACGGCCCTTTTGCGTCGTCGCGTCTTAGCGTCCTGCAAAGTTTAAACTGGATGCGCGATTTTGGCAAATCTAGAGAACCACCGCCTGCCTGACTTAAGATCATAGATCGTATTGCCTCTCCTGATACGCGTTGTATCTTTGTACCTGAATCGTTTGACGAGATATCTCAGCATAAATCAACACTAATAATTTCGTGATGTTCGCCCGAGTCGATGCTTACAGATAGAATTCGTTTAGGAAGAGGAAAGTCCTTCTTGTAACGTGTCTTGATATAATCCACGATGAATTTGCGAGGGTCGATGCTAGTTCTTTCGATACCAAGAGGCGTTATAGAACTCTGCAACGGAGATGAGGAGCCTATTGGATCTAATAACAGCGTACATCCTCACTCGAACCTTTCCGGATCGGACATTGTGATCACCAACGCCAGGCATTCAGCACATGAAATTGGCCCTTTATGGGGACTTTGGATTCCAACAGGTTTCCGATGGCCCGTACTAAGAAACGCTTCTCTTGATCCATCTCGCCTTCTATCTGATCGCGATTCCGTTCGCGGTTTCACATCTTTTCGTGGAATTGCAAGTGTTAACACGGTTCGAGAATCTCATGCTCCGAAAACCCATCCACGCCTGTTCGCAGAAAGCGTTTCCTCAAACGCTCCCCATGTCCATGGTAGTGTTTCTTTACTGCCTTCATAAGGTGACCTCAATCAAGGCTA
>CAZDDB010000182.1:0-7901 GCA_964504105.1 uncultured Acidobacteriota bacterium | reverse complement strand
GTCATGTTTGGCGGTAACGCAACGATCTTACTGCTTTTTTTGATCAATGCAATTTTCCGAGGAGCCGGAGATGCCGCCATCGCGATGCGAGTCCTCTGGTTTGCAAACGCAATCAACATCCTTCTTGGTCCGTGTTTGATCTTTGGTCTCGGGCCATTTCCCGAACTTGGAGTTACGGGAGCGGCGATTGCCACGAATATCGGACGCGGAAGCGGTGTGATCTTTCAGATCCTTCATTTGGTTCGTAAGAATGGAAGGCTGCGCATCGGCAGACAAAATTTACGTCTCGATTTTGGTGTGATGAAGACAATTGTGCGGATTTCAGGAACCGGGATTGTGCAACAGCTGATCGGTATGACAAGCTGGCTTGGCTTGATCCGCATTCTTTCCAGTTTCGGCAGTGGCGCAGTCGCAGGTTACACGGTGGGGATCCGGATCATCGCCTTTGCGATTCTTCCATCGTGGGGAATGAGCAATGCAGCGGCCACACTGGTTGGACAAAATCTTGGCGCAGGCAAACCAGACCGCGCGGAAGAATCCGTGTGGATGACCTGCCGCTACAATCTTTTCTTCCTGGGATCGATTGGGATCCTGTTCGTTATTCTTGCGGGCCCGATCATTTCACTGTTTACAATCGATCCTCTGATTGCCCCCTATGGCGTTCGCTGTTTGCGAATTGTGAGTTACGGATTCTTCTTTTATGCCTACGGCATGGTGCTTACGCAGGCGTTTAACGGCGCAGGAGACACATGGACTCCCACACTGATCAACATGTTTTGTTTCTGGTTGTGGGAGATCCCGCTCGGCTATATCCTGGCCCGCACTCTCGGATTCGGACCGAGCGGCGTGTTTGCAGCAATCATGATCGCCTTTTCTACTCTTGCCGTAGTGAGCGCCATCGTCTTCCGCAAAGGCCGTTGGAAACACCGCAAGGTGTAGGATTTCACTACAAAGGCACAATGAACACAAAGAATAGATGATAAAATATCCAAGCAGTACCCTTACCCACGACCGAGGAACTCGAAAAGGGAAGATAGAAATGTTTCGACAGATAAAGCTACAACATTTCAAACGCTTTCGGGACCAGCAATTTGACGTTTCGGACAACATTGTCCTGGCCGGACCGAACAACAGCGGGAAAACCACTCTTCTCCAGGCTGTAGCAATCTGGAACCTGGCTTTGCGAAAGTGGCTGGCTGAAAGAGGGCCAGTAGAATCGAAGTCGCGCAAACGCTCTTTAGCGAAGGAAAGAACGGGAGTCGCCATTACGCGGAAGGATTTCACTGCGATTCCATTACGGGAAATGAATCTGTTGTGGACGGATTGTTCCACAGCGCTTTCAAGAGAGGAGATCTCCAAAGGCCAGGCACCCGGAGCTCCGCGAATTCTCAAGATTGAAGTCTCCGGTAACGGCAAGAATGGCGGATGGACACTGAGCTTTGAATTCAGGTACGGCAATTCTGAGTTGATTTATGTAAAGCCTGCAAAGGACACGCCTATAGAGGCGATTTTGGACACAGTTAAGAATCTTCAGGTGGTTCACGTTCCGCCGTTTTCTGGAATTGGCGCGGAGGAGACGCACTATGACAGAGCTTATCAGGACCTGCTCATCGGTCAGGGAAAACCTGGAGACATTCTTCGTAACCTCCTTTTGGACGTTCATAACTCCACGGAAAAGTGGCAGAAGTTATGCACAGACATTGAGGAGATTTTCGGTTATAGAATTTTACCGCCCTCATATGAAGGAAGACCTTTCATTGTGTGTGAATACCAACAGCAGACGAAATCTCGGCGGCTTGACATTGCTTCCGCAGGTAGCGGCTTCCTGCAAGTACTTATGCTGCTTGGCTTTTTCTATGCCCGGCCCGCATCCATTTTACTGCTGGATGAACCCGATGCCCATTTGCATGTTGTTCTACAAAAACAAGTGTACGACCGTCTTCGAGAGGTAGCTCTCCGCAGTGGGTGTCAGTTGTTGATTGCGACGCACTCCGAAGTGCTGATCGACAGTACGTCCCCCGAGAAGATTATTTCTTTTCTCAAGGAGCCTCATCGTCTGATAAGCGAAACGGAACAGGACCAAGTAAGAGAGGCGCTGAAGAGGTTGACAAGTCTGGACCTCCTCATGGCTGAGCAAGCGCCGGGGGTATTATACGTTGAGGGGGAATCCGATTTGGATCTCCTCCGCGAGTGGGCCAGAGTTCTTGGTCATCGGGCATACACCTTTCTTGCCAAGCCTTTTTGGCATAATAACCAGGGCAGGAATCCAAGAGAAGCACGAGCCCACTTTTTCTCATTGAAGGCGGTTGATCCAGGAATGAAAGGTGTGCTGATCCTGGATGGGGACAATAGGAACCTTGAGGATCATGAGCTCACAGCGGAAGGTCTAACAATTTTGAGATGGAAGCGTTACGAGGTGGAGAACTATCTCATTCATCCGGCTTCCTTGGCTCGCTTTGTTGAGGGAGCAACACCCGACCTTTTTTCTGCCGCCTCAGCGCAGGAAGGAATGAACTATTTCCGGAATGAGCTTCCTCCGGCTGTCCTCGCAAACCCTTTGTATGAGCACGATTATTTGGAAGTAACACCCGCAAGCAAAACACTTTTGCCTGGCTTCCTACAGGCCGCAGGCATCTCGCTAACAAAGAACGAATATTTTCAACTTGCAGCTCAGATGCTTCCCAATGAGATTCCCCAAGAGATCTCACAGAAATTGGAGGTTATCGCTGACGCATTTGGGATAAAGTTGCCTGATTCTCCGTAGTTACATCGTGAGAACTTTTTCACGTCGAGGTAGCCCGATCTCAGAATCACGAGAACGCTCGTTAGTACAGGCTAGGGATCTCGTGCTTCTGCGGTGAATGCTTTCCTCGACGCGTGTGAGTAGGACGAAGACTTCTACCTAACGTGATTCACCGCAGAGAATAGACCTGTTTCCAAGTTATGATCGTTTTCGTGCCAGTTGAATCAAACCCCAGACAAGGATCACGGAGCCTAACAGCGCATGCAAGTCGACAGCCGCCACTCTGCCGAAAAGGCTGTAAACAATTACCAAGTACGAGAGGGTCCGAACCTTCTCCCGAGTGCCTGACTCCAATTCGAGAAGTTCCCCATTGAAATAGTAGGCCAGCCACAGTATGAGAACTCCTCCAACGATCTTTACCACCGGATAGTCAAAAAGATTAAATTCCCCGTCTTTCGCAGGGCCAACCTTTGCCGGGGCTTTCCGGTTGCGCCAATGTGTATAGAACCCAAGGAGCACAATTATTCCGCAGATAGCGAGAAGCCCAATCGCTTTGTCCCGGCTTGAAGGATTCTTTTCTGCAGGTTTTGCTTCAACGGGTTCCGGCTCAACCTCCGGGTCCACAGCCTTCTGCTCCGGGAGAACGGCGGAGGGAGCGGCTTCGGGCTCCGGGACTCGCTGCTCGCTCTGTGATCTGGGCGGTGTTGGTGGAGTGCGAGGCTGGGCATCAGATTCTGTTGAAAAGACCTCCTGGAAGGTTCCTGCATCAAAGGACTGGCGTCTGTAATTCCCTTCGCTATCCTTAACTACCACAATATAACGCCATCCTGAAGAAATGATCCGAACGGCATCACCCTTCTTTAGTGAACCAACGTTCTTGACTGCGGTCGCAGACTCGGTAGCTGATTCCCACTGCTGTCGAAGTTCCTCCTGCGAAGGTCCTGCATTTTTTTCATTTTGTAATCGATTGGTGGAGTAGACAGTGAGTCCAAAAGTTCCTGACTCAGGTCGATCTATGGCCGTGGCATCGAAGTCCATTTTGTCTAAGGGAATAATCTCCGTTTTCCCGGTTTTTAGGAAAACACGAACTTTATCTCCATGGAACTCGATTTTTGTAGCTTCCATGGAACTGCCGTCTGTGAGGAAAACTGTTAGGCTTGCAAAGCAATCCGATGCCGTTAGCCACAAGAGAATGAGAACGAGTAGCGGTTGTCTCACACGGAACTCTCTCGATTTGATGAGCGGAATCTTATCACAGAACCCGAACTTACGTGGCATCGTATATGATTCGCACTTTCCGTGACGGGCTGAGCATGCTGAGCCATGAATAGAATCAATCCGCGAATCGAAATGATCGATCAGTAGCAATCAGAACATCGATGGAAAATGCTCAGCCCTGCTTGGAAGCTTAGAACTTGTCTGCGTCTAGATAACCGATTTCGCCCAGATTCAATTCCTTGATCCCGGTTTCGATCTTCTGACGGTCGCCAACGACGACAATCAACATGTACTCCGGATGAATGTGATCTTTGGCTGCTTTCGTGGTCATCTCCCGTGTAACTTCGCTTACCTGTTTCAAGTAGCGACTCCAATCATCATCCGGCAGGCCGTACATCACCAGCTCGTGCATTTCTCCGGCAATCGCTCCGTAGGTCTCGAAGGACTGCGGAAATCCTTTGATCACATTGTTGACGTTGTCCGTCAATTCTTCGGCTGATAGCGGACGAGTGGTTGTGATTTCACGGAGTTCTTTGACAAATTCAAAGATAGACTCTTTCGTGTTCTGCGTCTGGACCGGGGCATACGCGAGGAACCCGCCCACACCGCGTGTTTCCATGAACCCGGATCTGGCTCCGTACGTGTAGCCTTTGTCTTCGCGCAGGTTCATGTTGATTCGGCTCGTGAATTTGCCGCCCAGGGCACGGTTCATGACAACGCAAGCAACGTAATCGGGATCGTTGCGGCGAATCCCCGGATTTCCCATGAAGATCATACTTTGCGCGGCTCCCGGTTTGTCCACAATGTAGACTTTTGTGCCAGTCATGGCCGGAGGATCGGGCACTTCATGTTTGGCGACTTCGCCGGGTTTCCAACTCTGAAACGCCTTTTCCAGCTTTGCTTTTGCTTCTTCCAATGTAATGTCCCCTGCGATCACGACGGCCGAGTTGTTCGGGACATAGTTTGCCTTGTAGAAGCCGGTCAGATCCTGCTGCCGGATCGCCTTGATCGAAGCTTCTGTGCCGGAACCGGTAAAAGGCTGACCGTACGGATGCTCCGCGCCAAACAGCGTTCTCAGGAATATCTTGCGCGCAGAAACTGCAGGATCCTTTGCCTCCTGCTGGATATTGCCCAGATAGATCGCACGCTGCCTTTCCAGTTCATCATTGGGGAAAGTGGGATTGAGCACTACATCTGCCATCAAGTTTAATCCGCGATCGAGATTTTTCTTGAGAACGTTCAGCTCCACGGTTGAGGCGTCGAAGAAACTGCCCGTTTGCAACGTGGCTCCCAGTGCTTTTTCCTCCTTTGCAATTTGCAGGGCGTTCCTGGTTTTGGTGCCTTCATCGATCAATTCAGCGGTCAGGGATGCTGCGCCCGGACGATCCGCCGAATCCGCTGCAAAACCACTCTTGATTACGAGATCCACCTGCACGAGCGGCAGTTTGTGATCTTCTACAAGCAGCACATCCAGTTTATTCGACAGTTTTGTGCGCTGGATCGAAGGAGGATTGAACGAAGGTTCTGCTGCAGGCTTTGGCATAAGCGTGCGGTCCGCGGTGTCCTTTATTTCCGTTGTTTCTTTCATTGGAACGATGTGAATGACAACGCGATGATCCATATCGATATATTGTTTCGCATATTTCAGAACATCACTTGCCGTTACCTTGCCGTAGCGGTCCAGGTCCCACTGAAATCCGTCCGGATCGCCGAGAAATACGTTATACAGATTCAGGCGGTCCGCTCTGCCTCCAAAACCGCCTACCTGTTGTAAAGCGCGGACAAACTGCGCTTCAATTTCGTTTTGTGCCTCGTTTAATTCTGAGGCCGCTACTCCGGATGTCAGAAGCCTGCTCAGCTCTGCCTCAACAGCTTTTTCAATTTCGTCGAGTGCATGGCCCTCTCGCGCAGTGACTTCGATATTGAATGTGCTGCCCAGCTCATTGGATTGCTGGTAGACAGTGACATCCTGCGCAATCTGTTTTTCATATACCAGCGATTTGTAGAGACGGGAAGTCTTGCCGGAACCCAGGACACTGCTGATCAAATCAAATTCCGCATCCCCTGGTTTGTATCGGGCCGGAGTATGCCAGATCATGTAAACACGCGGAAGGTTGACGTTATCTTCTGCCGAAGCGCGGCGAACGCCGTCCAGACGCGGCACCCAGGACGTGAGGCGGTCTACCGGCGGTCCGGAAGGGATAGCTGCGAAGTATTTTTCGATCAGTTGCTTTACTTCTTCCGGCTTAAAATCTCCAGCAATACAAAGGGATGCGTTGTTTGGCGCATAATACGTGCGGAAGAATTCCGATACGTCTTCAATCGACGCGGCGGAAAGGTCGGCCATGCTTCCGATGACCGGCCAGGAGTAGGGATGGTCTTTTGGATACAGCATCGCAAGAGAAAGTTCGTACGATTTGACGTAAGGTTGGTTGTCCAGTCTCTGCCGCCGTTCGTTCTTGACAACATCGCGCTGGTTGTCCAGTTTCTTCTGCGTCATAGCGGGTAGCAGAAAACCCATGCGGTCTGCTTCCAGCCAGATAGCCAGCTCCAGATAGTTGCTGGGCACATTTTCCCAGTAATTCGTGCGGTCTTCGGAAGTGGAACCATTGAGCGCCCCGCCGATCTTTTGCAGCGGCGTAAAGTAGTCATCATCGTGGTTTTTGGAACCCTGGAACATCATGTGCTCAAACAGATGCGCAAAACCGGTGCGCCCGGGCTTTTCATTCTTGGAGCCGACATGGTACCAGACGTTTACAGAGACCAGCGGTGTCGAATGGTCCTCATGCAAAATGACTTCAAGGCCATTCGGCAGTTTGTATTTTTCAAACCTTACCTCGGGCAGTTTTGCCGCCAGAAGAGTTAACGCAGTGCCTGCGATCATGGCCAGCGTAATCATCGAAAGAATAGATAGACGTATCATCAGACACACTCCTTATTTCTAGAGCACTGTAACATTCGAACGTCTCGCCGGCAGAGCTCGAGCTCATGCCAAGCAATTATACGTATGAAACCGAACTTTGTTCCATCATTGCACTTTGTTTGCCGAAATATTACTTTATGAAACACAAGGAGACTGGGAAAATAAAACACTTTATTGTTGCATTTGCATTGTTCTTTGCCCTGTTTGTACCAACCGCCGTTTTTGCTGCGGATACATATGTTGTGGACCCCGGTCACTCGCGGGTTGGATTTACAGTCAAGCATCTGGTAATCAGCAAGGTCAGCGGAAACTTCAAGGAGTTCGAGGGAGCGATCGTGTTTGATGAAAAGGATGCCTCGAAATGTTCTGTGAACGGTACGATCAAAACAGCGAGCGTGGATTCAGACAACGCGAACCGGGACAACGACCTGCGAGGCGATGGCTTTTTTGAGGCGGAAAAGTATCCGACGATCACGTTCCAGAGCACAAAAGTGGAGAAGAAGGGAGAGCAATATCTGGTCACCGGGAAGCTCACAATGAAGAACGTTACCAGGGAGATCGTGTTGCCGGTGAAAGTGTCGGGTCCGATACTTGCTTTTGGCGGAAAAAAGCGCATCGGTATCGAAGGCTCCACAACCATCAACCGCCAGGATTACGGTTTGACCTGGAACAAGGCGATTGAAGGGGTCGGCCTTGTAGTCAGCGATGAAGTGGAACTCAACATCAACGCCGAAGCAGCCGTGCAATAGCTTTGTGCGACGGATTCAGCGGGGTCTCACACCGGGATCGGTCTGGGGCGCATACCATGCGCCCCTACTTCTCGCCGGCGCCGGCAAATACCGGAGAAATGTCAACGGGCAGATCTTTGAGACTTTCGTTGATGGCATTGATTTCCGGATTCGCCTTACCGTAATTCTCCATGAGCCGCTGTGCGCGGTCATAATCTCCGGTGGCTTCGATCATCAGGAGTTCGTTGGACAGAGACTTTACCGCATCGTACATTTTTTCGAAATCGAC
>CAZDDB010000181.1:0-7952 GCA_964504105.1 uncultured Acidobacteriota bacterium | reverse complement strand
TGGAGAATGGCGGGAAACGGTCTGTAGCGCCGGCGTCCCGCCGGCCAGGTTTTCGCATGCAACAGGTCAACAATACGGGAGCGAAAGCGAGCGTGAGGAATGCTCATGCTCGTTCTTGCTCGCATATTGTGGATTCCCTGCAATCGTTTGCTCGGCCGGCGGGACGCCGGCGCTAGTGCGCCCGTAAGCGCACACAGTCAGAGAGGTGAAAGTCCTCTTCAGGCACGCCCTCTCCGGCCTGTAACCGAATGTAACTGCGTTGTCGAAGGCAGTCAAGAAGCTGCTGAAGGCAGGGTGGAGAGCAACAGGAGGTGAATGACCAGTCCGTACGATAAGAAACTTGATTCGGTCTGAAGTTACTAACGAGCCTGCTAACGAATGGCGAAGTTTAGAAAGAACCTGAAACGCTGAGGGGTAGGGTGAGAAAGCGGTTTCAGGAGTGCTTCGGATGGGTGGAGACAGAATGGTCAAGAAGAAGGCTATGTGCGTGAAACGGGGATACCCAAGAGTGGAGGAGACCACACTTGGGAGTCAGAAACTTCATATGAGCGATGAAGCACCTGTAATGGGTGTGGAGCAAAGGAAGGAAAGGAAGGTGGATGAGTGAAGGACAAGCAAACGGAAAAGAAACCGGCGGTAGTGCCAGAAGGAGCTAAGCAAGCCGGAGAGATTCGGGACAGATGGTCCTGGGTGGAACCGAGTGCATGGACGGATCGCATGTTGACAGCTCTGGAAAACGGAGTGAAAGGAGGTAAATGGTTTGCGTTAAGCGATAAGGTTTACTCAGAAAGGGTACTACGAGCGGCATTCTCAGATGTGAGAGCCAATCGGGGTGCAGCAGGAGTAGATCACGTAACGGTAGAGATGTTTGAGCAGCACTTGGAAGAGAACGTGAATAGGCTGAGTGAAGCGCTGAGCAGAGGAGAATACAGGCCGGCGGCGGTGAAGCGAGTGTGGATACCAAAGCCTGGAAATAGAGAGAAAAGACCGCTGGGAATACCGACAGTAAGAGATCGAGTGGTGCAAGGGAGTTTACGAAATGTGCTGGAGCCGATTTTTGAGAAGGAATTCTCAGAAGAGAGCTACGGGTTTCGACCTGGACGTGGATGCAAGGACGCATTGAGAAGAGTGGTGGAACTGCTGCGAGCGGGACATGAATGGGTAGTGGATGCGGACATCAAAGGATACTTCGATACAATCCCGCATGACAAGCTGATGGAACGGATCAAGGAGAAAGTAGCAGATGGCAGAGTTTTGCAACTTTTGGAGATATTCCTGAAGCAAGGGATCATGGAGAACATGAAGGAGTGGACACCAGAGGAGGGCACTCCCCAAGGAGCGGTAATTAGTCCGTTGCTTTCCAACATTTATCTGGATGCATTAGATCACACGATGGAAGAAGAAGGATTCAAGATGGTGAGATACGCAGATGACTTTGTGATCTTGTGCAAGACTCAAGAGGAAGCAGAAAAGGCACTGGAGATAGTGAAGGGATGGATGGAGGATGCAGGATTAAATCTTCACCCACAGAAGACGCGAATCGTCGGAATGAACGATGCTGGAGGATTCGACTTTCTAGGATACAACCTCCGAAGAGGCCGCCGATGGCCAAGAAAGAAGAGCCTCAAGAAGTTCAAGGAGAAGATACGAGCCAAGACGAAACGAACCAACGGAAACTCCCTAAAGACAATCATCTCAGACATAAATCGCACGATGAAAGGTTGGTTTGAGTACTTCAAACACAGTGATAAAACCACATATCCAAGTCTCGATGGCTGGATCAGAATGAGACTGCGCAGTATTCTGAGAAAGCGAGCAGGAAGAAGGGGACGCGGACGTGGCGAGGATCACAGACGATGGCCAAATGCTTACTTTATGGAGCACGGGCTTTTCTCCTTAGAAGTAGCCTATGCTTCGTTGCTCAATCCTCAAAAGAGGTAAAACCACCAACCGGAGAGCCGGATGCGGGAGATCCGCCAGTCCGGTTCGGAGGGAGGGGAGACCGGATAACTACCGGTCTTTCCTACCCCCTATCAAACCGAATGGCATGCTCTTGCACTTTCCGAGCCTTTCTACTCGCTTTTTTGAAACTTATGTTACAGTGCACTAGTTTGTCCATTTCAGGAGTCTAATTCAGGAGAACATACCATGAATCAACAGGAGTTAGAAGAATTCCGGAAGTATCGTGAAAAAATGAATGCAGAGATCCTAAGCGCGGATCATCTCGGAATCAAACGATTTTTCAATCTTGATACTCAAGCTTATGTGGACGGCGCACTGGATGCAAAAACCAAAGAGATGCTTGGTCTGGTTGCCAGTATGGTATTGAGGTGTGATGATTGCATCACGTATCACATTGTTCGCTGTGCAGAAGAGAAGGTATCGCGTGCGGAAATGACCGAAGTGTTCAACGTGGCGCTTGTGGTTGGGGGCTCGATTGTGATCCCTCATCTGCGTCGTGCCTTTGAAACAATGGGTCAGGCGTTGCCGGAAACGGAATCGTAGGGGCTGAGGATTTCATATCTTCGTATACTTCGTGCGCTTCGTGGCTATTCTGAACCACGGAAGGGGAGCATTCACTCATGGAACCTGAGCTTCAAAAAGATCCGGTGTGCGGAATGATGGAGTACACCTGTCCGATGCATCCCGAGATCGTACAAATTGGCCCGGGTGCCTGTCCCAAGTGCGGGATGGCTCTGGAGCCGCGCATGATGCGTTTGCAGGAACAACCGGACACCGAGCTGTCCGGTATGACACGGCGCTTTTGGATCAGTGCGGCACTTAGCGCTTTTGTGCTGGTTCTCGGGATGATGGAGAAGCTTCCATGGATGCAGTTGCTTCTGGCAACGCCTGTTGTCCTTTGGGGCGGTTGGCCGTTTTTCCAGCGCGGTTGGGCGTCGATCGTTCACCGCAGTCCCAACATGTTTACGTTGATTGCCATTGGCACAGGCACTGCGTATGTCTACAGTGTCCTGGCCACACTCTTTCCCGGAATGTTTCCGGAATCGTTTCGGTCTCATGGGCAGCATGTTGCCGTTTATTTTGAAGCGGCGGCGGTGATTACCACCCTGGTGCTTTTGGGGCAGGTGCTGGAGCTGCGCGCGCGCGCGAAGACTGGGACCGCGATTCGCGCGTTGTTGGAACTGGCGCCGAAGACAGCGCGCGTACGACGCGCGAACGGCAGTGAGGAAGATGTGCCGCTGGAGCGCATTGTGCCGGGGGATGCGCTCCGGGTGCGGCCGGGTGAGAAGGTGCCTGTAGACGGAGTTGTGCTGGAAGGCGCCAGCTCCATTGATGAATCCATGGTGAGCGGGGAACCGATCCCTGTGGAAAAGAATGCGGGAAGCCAAGTCACTGGCGGAACGGTAAACGGCACAGGCGCGTTTCTGATGCGTGCAGAGCGGGTTGGAAACGACACATTGCTTGCCCAAATCGTGCGGATGGTCAGTGAAGCGCAGCGGAGCCGCGCGCCCATTCAACGACTCGCCGATGTGGTCTCTTCCTATTTTGTGCCTTCTGTCATCCTGGTGGCGGTCATTACATTTGTAGTGTGGGCAACTGTTGGTCCGGAGCCGCGAATGGCGTTTGCTCTCATCAACGCGGTTGCCGTGCTGATCATTGCCTGTCCGTGCGCCCTGGGATTGGCCACGCCGATGTCGATCATGGTAGGGACAGGACGCGGCGCAACCGCAGGCGTTCTGATCAAGAATGCGGAAGCTCTGGAAATTCTGGAGAAAGTCGATACGCTTGTGATCGACAAGACCGGTACTCTTACCGAGGGAAAACCGCGTGTGGTCACCGTTCTCACCTCCGGAAGTGAAAAGCAATTGGTCCAACTTGCGGCAAGTCTGGAGCGCGTGAGCGAGCATCCGCTGGCGGCAGCTATCGTTGCTTATGCGAAGAACGGTTTTTCGGAGGTAAGTGAATTCCAGTCGATAACCGGAAAGGGTGTTACCGGCACAGTGAACAGTCATGCAGTCGCTCTGGGAAATGAGAAACTGATCGATCCTGGTGAATGGTCGCGGCGCGCTGAAGATCTTCGCAAAGATGGCCAGACCGTGATGTTCGTCAGTGTGGACGGACAGGCGGCAGGTGTCATTGGAGTCCAGGACCCGGTCAAGGATTCAACCGGTGAAGCGCTACGTCATCTGCGCGATATGGGGATCAGGATCGTGATGCTTACGGGAGACGCGCGCGGCACAGCGGAAGCTGTGGCCCGTAAGCTGGGGATTGAAGAAATCGAAGCCGAAGTTTTGCCACAGCAAAAGAGCGAAGTGGTAAGGCGTCTTCAGCAACAGGGTCGTATCGTGGCGATGGCGGGAGATGGTGTCAATGATGCGCCTGCGCTGGCGCAGTCGCAGGTTGGGATCGCGATGGGAACGGGCACGGATGTGGCCATGCAAAGCGCGGGAATTACGCTGGTCAAAGGAGACCTGCGTGGAATTGTACGAGCACGGAAGTTGAGCTCCGCAACGATGCGGAACATCCGCCAGAATCTGTTTTTTGCATTTTTCTACAACTTGCTGGGAGTCCCGATTGCCGCTGGTATCCTGTATCCATTTTTTGGAATTCTGCTCAGTCCCATGTTCGCAAGCGCGGCCATGACGTTTAGCTCCGTATCTGTCATCGCAAACGCGCTTCGGCTGCACAGACTGAAGCTCTAGAGGGTAGAATAACTTGATGCAGGAAGGCAGGCCTGGAAGAGAGATTTGGGTTGTCCTTCTGCTTTCCATTCTGCTGGCCGTTCTGAACGTTTCGTTCCTTTGGATCCAGATCAAAAATCCGACCGACACGACAACACCGGAGAGTCAAACTGTCTATTCGGCAAACCGTGTGGCTCACGGAGAAAGTCTGTATCTCGATTATCGCCGTCCGCCATACAACATTGCGCCCTACACGCCCGGGTATTATCTCATACTGGGCTCCGTCGTCCGTATTCTGGATGCTGCATTAGAATCCGTTTTTGTGCTTGGGAGGGGGATCTCATTTTTTTGCTGCCTCATCATCTCATTCTTCCTTTACTTGAGCGCGCGTTTTGATGGCGATCATCCGGTTTATTCCCTCACGGGAAGTTGTTTGTTCCTTTCGTCCTATATTTTGTGCCCCTGGGGAGCTACTACGCGGCCTGACATGCTTGCTGCCGGTTTCACGATTGCCGGATTGCTCGCCTGCTCACGCTTCCTCCACAAGCGGTACGTTTTGTTTTCCGCTCCATTGTTTGTTCTCGCCTTTCTTACCAAGCAGACTGCTGTCAGTGCTCCGATTGCCGTCTTTTTACACTTGTTGTTTCAGAGAAAATGGAAGAGCGCTCTGTTGTTCGCTTCCGCTGTTGCCGGACCGGTAATCGTGATCCTGGCTGTTATGCATTTTGCAACGTCAGGTCTGAGCACCATGAACGTCATTCTCGGGAACATGGCTTCCATGCGGTTTCAAAACTTCCGGGTGCTTGCCGGACCGTTCTTTCAAATTGCAGCCCTTCCACTGATTTTGGCAACTGCGGGCGCTCTGTCTAAATCGATGCGCGATATCAAGTCGCTCTACTTCCTGATTGCGCTTGCTCAAGGTCTGATCGCCTGTTCCAGACTTGGCTCCAATCAGAATTACTTTATCGAGACCGTTGCCGCGTCCTGTTTTCTGGTTTCTTCCGGTCTTCGAAGACTGGAGGATTCATTGAAGCACCCACTGCGACCCGTGTTACCTGTTGTGGCAGCGGTCTTGCTGTTTCCCTCGATCCTCTTCATGGCGCATTCGGTGCGAGAGGTTCGCTTTCAGGAAATGCAATCGATTCGGAAACTGGTTGTGGAGGCGAATGGATTTGTTATCACGGACAACTCACGGCTTGCTTTGCTGAGCCGCGATTCTTTTTTCATAGATCCATTCCAGCTCAGTTATCTGGAAAAAGCAGGCAGCTGGAGCGCGCAGGGTCTGGCAGTTATGCTGCACAACCATGAGGTTCAATACGTTGTCCTGGCGCGCCCCATTGAGCAGACCCTGAGCTGGCATGGCTTAAAACGGCTTCCCGACGGCGTAATCCATGCAATCCAGCGTGATTATGTATTTTCACGAGTCATCGATAACTACTATGTGTATGTCGCGGGGAAGTGACTACTGGTTCTTGTACCGGCCGCGAATGAAATCCAATCGGATCTTCCACAAAGAAAAGAACGTAATGAGAGTATCCTTCAGGATATGCACCTTTGTTTCGGGGGAATTCATCCACCGCACGGGCACTTCCGTCACGCTGTAATGTTCCCTATCGGCGAGGAACAGGATTTCCGAATCGAATGCCCAACGCCGGATCCGCTGTCTGGAAAAAATCCGCTTTGCTGCGCTTTGTTCAAAGGCCTTGAACCCGCATGTGAAATCGCTCCGGTGCAACCCGAGGATCAAATTACTGATATGAGTGAAAGCTTTTCCCATGGATTCTCTCCAGAGTGGCTGTCGCCGTAGAATTTCAGCCTGTGAATGCTTCCGCGTGCCGATGACGATGGAAGTTCCGTCCAACAAATACGGAAGAAACCGGTCCAGCTCGTCTATCGGAGTTGACAGGTCTGCGTCGGTCATCAGGATGTACCTGCCGCGCGCCTCAAGAATACCGAATCTCACGGCATAGCCCTTTCCGCGATTTGGAGCGTAAGATAACAGTCGCAAAGAGGGAAGCTCCGATTCCAGCGCCTTTACTATGTCTCGGGTCCCATCAGAGCTGCCATCATCCACAACCAGGATTTCATAGTCTTTCCCGGATTCTTTCAAATACGTTGCGATATTTTTAAGCGTGGCAGGAATTCGAAGCGCTTCATTGAAGGCAGGAATCACAATCGTAAGAAATGGGTCTTCCGGCATCTACCGGTTAAATCCTATCACTTTTGGAGCAGAGCGTGAAGGCGGTCCCAGTAGCGGCTTACCCAACGCTTCCGGGACTCTGCGGTCCCGGAAGCGTTGTGCAGCCCTAAGACCGTTTCCATGAGGCAACAGGGGCTGAGGTCGAATAGACGCACAGTTCTGTTTTGCCGCAAACCGGGTTGACGTACAGGTACTGTCCTAGCACGCACTGGAAGACGGCGAGGAGCGAGGAAATTACACCCGGGCCCGTTTCGGGTTTGAGGGAAGGCTCGATGGACCGCGACGCTTTCGTTGCCAGAGCAACCAAAAAATCATCGAGATCCTTTCGTGGAAAAAGGTGATAGACGAGATCCCAAGGGCATGCATCAAGCGCATGTGATTGGGATGACCAGGCTGTAGTCTCCATTCCCTCAAGGCAAATGTTCGAACGGCCGCATAACTTGTAACTCTTGATAAAAGGCGCGATTGCTTCTCCAATCGACCGCCTGAATTCATCAACACTCGGTTGAGAACCCGGCTCAAAGACGTCCCAGGCCCGCAGCACATCCCATGCTTTGTTTGCCATTTCCTCCACCACGTCTTCCAGCACCACGTTTTCCGGTGTCCGGATTTGATATCTGGCCATCGCCGACTCCTTCTAGAACCTTACTTAGCAATCTTGATGCCATCCTTTCCCTGACGCGGAGACCATCAATACTATTTGATCATTCTGTCAGCTTGTGACAAAAAGGCAGATTCTTTGAGCGAAAGCCTCGTCGGTGCGGCGTTGGTGCGGTATTTGCAAGAAATATGAATGGCGGCGAGCCACAGAATGGTACAAAATGAACGGCGCAAAGGCCGTCCAAGCCAACAGCCGCGTAAGTGCTGGTCTGATGGGTCGCCGCCAGAAAAAACACCGGAGGTGGCGTATGGAATTAAGAGGCGAAATTTCCAGGGTAGCGTTTGATTTATACCTTCGGAGCGGCTGTGATGAACAACACGGGCTCGACAATTGGCTGGAAGCTGAAAAACTCGTGCTGACGTGGTATGAATCTTATCAAGAACGTGAACAACACGTGGGAGCCGATGTTCCTGATGAACATTCAGTCAAACCGTCTTATGATGAAGTT
>CAZDDB010000180.1:6289-7959 GCA_964504105.1 uncultured Acidobacteriota bacterium | reverse complement strand
TGTTCCGCGATACTTTCCAGCGGATGGTCCGGGTCGTGCCTGAATCCGAATTCCCAGATACCGCCAACGGTGGAATATGTCGAAGCAACCGCGCAAGCGCCCCAGCGGGCCAGCATTTCACGAAATACGCGGAAATGAGGATACGGTGGAGGCCCTTCCACAACGATCCGGAATTTTTCCTGCGGCACAACACCGATGTCATTTGCGACCCTTTCCTCCAGCTCGTCCGCTGTCGCTTGAAAGAAGTCGATGCATTCCTGCGTACCGCGATAAACATACAAAGGGCCCATCATTGTGGTGGAGTCAAAATAAGCATCGAAGGGCGAAGGGCTGTGCTGTGCATAGTGCTTTACGCGCGACCACAACTCTTCTGCGTCGCGCGCCATCCGCACACTGGCGGTCAATCTTTCAGGATCCAGCTTCTTGCCGGTAAGATCTTCCAGGAGTTCGATCACTTCCTTCAGTTGCCTCACAACATATTGGATGTCCTGCACGCTCGGCTCTTCGTTGCGCGCAAATGGAATGTCCAGCATGTACAGCGGTGCCCCGGTGAGCGCCGCAAGATGCTCAAACCATTTGATGTAGGTGTTGCACCCCACGTAGTTGCAGAGAAGCAAAGTCGGATGCGGAATGCGCGTGCCGAGCGAAGTCTTGTTGCCCATGGCATAAGCGCCGATGTCCGCTTTCACGTAACCGCAATTATCGGTGGAGTACCCCATCTCCTCCGATTTCAGCAACGCAGGCAACGACTGGTTCCGGATCGCAAGCTGCAATGCGTTGATTTCCGGATAAACCGGCAACACATCAAAGGCGCGCAGCAGTTCCACGCAGTTTCCGGATACCATCAGGTAAACAACAGGACTGCCGTCCGCCGCCGCCTGGTCCAGCTCGGAATACCATCTCGTCATCAGATCCTTCTGCATCTTGTGCATCTGTCCCTGATAGTTGAATGCGTTCGCTTCTTTGCGCTCTTTCTCCATGGCGGAAGCTCCTTCAGTCAAATAGAATGGATTCAACGAATGTTTCGATTTCGGTACGCGCTTTCTCAAACGTCCACATCTTTTCCTCAAACTCCACCATCAGATGTGGAATTCCTTCGCGTTCCAGCGCATCCTTGTAGTGCACATAATCGAAGAAAGCAGGCTCGCAGAACTTGGCGATGCAAAAGACAACTGCCCCTGCGCCGGATCGCCGCACTTTTTGCAAGAGACCCTCCGTCCGCGGGTTTTGCCAGTCGTGCCGCACCGAGGAATACGTGCTGTGCCATACATAGCTCTCCGCCAACGCATGCAGCGGATCGCCGGTGAGCGGAACATCCTGTTGATACCACCTGCGTCCCAAAACGAGATCGTCTTCCACAACACAGCAACCCGCATCGTCGAGTGCCTGCAACAATTCCAGCGGCGGCTGTTCGCAGAACGAACCCTCCAGTACGACCTTGATTTTGTCCCGCGGCCTTGCGGGCCGGCTCTCGAGGTCTGACAAAGCCTGGATGAGCAACACAGAATGCTCTTCCGGCGGCAGGAAATTGCCGGCTTTCAACAGCACATACATTTCGGCTGCGGATATCGAATGCGGTTTTTTTTGCCGGAACTCATACAGCTCGCGGATCCACGCGCGGTTCTGGTTGTACAGCCGGATGCTGGTTCGCAAGTCATCGGACTGGACGT
>CAZDDB010000180.1:828-6189 GCA_964504105.1 uncultured Acidobacteriota bacterium | reverse complement strand
ATGAAGGAACCGAACCGCGCGTCGGCATTCGCGATTTCCAGCTTGTTGCCGGCGCCCATAAGTCCAACCGGCAGCAGGCCGCATGCATGAATCACTTCCATCGGGGTGTACACCGGAAAATAGCCGGCCACCTTGCCGCCCGTGCGCTCCTTCCATTCCGATACAACTGAAAATGCCGGATCCTGAACTTTCTCTTGCCAGTTCTCCACCATTGCTTCAATGCTCATGATCTTCTCCTGTGAGGCTCTCGAACGGATCCACACGGCGGCACATCGGAGGCGCGACTTCATAAATTCTCCGGGATTGCAAAAATCGCATGATTTCTTTTCCGGGAATTTCCCATTCCTTCCGCACTTCACACTCTGTCTCCGGAGTGCAGCCGGCGCAGGCCATCAGACACAACTCACTGCAACGGTCCGGCTCTAAAACACAAAATACGTCCCAGAAGGTCATCGCTTCGGGCGAGGCATTCAGCCTGTATCCACCATGAATCCCTTTTTCAGAAGTGAGAAGGCGGTGCCGGCGTAACTCTCCCAGAATTTTTCGCAAATAGACTGGTGGAATCGCCAAATTTGCGGAAATTTCCTGAACACCGCAGAGGCGGTCCGGGTGATGGGCCAGGTAGGACAGTGCCCGGATGCCATAAGAGGTCGCTTTTGAAAATACCATTTCAGATTACTTAAATACCTCTTTGTCCATGATTGCTTTTGTTACGCTGAACGGACAATAATGAAGAAGCATCATTTTCATGATTACATTGTCCGGATGAACCTTCAGGAAGTTCGCGGCCTGGTCGAAAGTACCGCCGATCCCGCCTTTGCTGTGGATGAAGCGGGGATCATTATTGCCTGGAACCGTTCGGTTGTTGAGTGGATGGGGGTGACCAAAGAACAGGCAATTGGGAGGCCGTGTGGAGAAATCATCTGTGGCAATGACGAATGCGGTCCTGTTTGCTCCGAGAACTGCGTGGTGCGGCAAACGATCCAGAGGACTCACCCGGTAAAGAATTTCGATATCCAGGTCCCCACAAAGCAGGGCCGGCAATGGTGCAATGTATCGGTGCTGCTGGCGCAAAGTTCAAGATCTGCCTTTCCTTATGCCATTCACGTCCTTCGACCGATCGATGTTCTCAAGCGTTTGGAACTGACCATGCGGGACTTCAATGCGACAACAGCAACGAGGTCTGTTGCGAGCGGTGTGGAGCTTACGGGACGTGAGCGAGAAATTCTAAAGCTCCTTGCGACAGGCGCAAAAACGACTGCCATTGCTCAGCAGCTTTCTATCAGCCGGACAACACTGAACAACCACATTCAGCATATCTTGCGAAAACTCGACTGCCATTCGCGCCTCGAAGCGATTCGCCGTGCCGAACGCGCAGGACTACTCTGAGAGTAACAAATTGGTGACCGGAGGGCTTCTCGCTTCGGAGTAAGATCAGGAATTGGTGTTTGTCTGTTTTTGTGATGAAATAGTTGCATGAAGCTTCTCTACACTCTGGGGATCTTCTACTTGCTGATCACTCTTTCGCTTTTATTTTCCGATGTTGTTTTGTCCCCGCAGGAACCGCAGCAACCCGCAGTAGCTCCGCGGCCGAATATTTCAGGAAATTCCTGGTTCGAACAGATGCGGCCGCATTGCAACGCGGTTGAGGTCGATACCCATCTCCGGTCAAATCCACCTCCGGAAACTCTGGAAGGCAAAGCGTATGCTGCCGCCTGTTATGGTCTGGCAGGAAAAATCGATGAAGCTCGCGCTCTGATTCATGGTCTGCCACTTGGAAACCGAGCGTATGCTGCGGGGATCGTGTTTGGTGTCGGACATCCGGTGGCAGATGCGGGAGATGACCGTTCCGCAGGTCCCATGATGCGACTGACGATTGAATACCAACCCGATAACTACATGGCTCTTTATCATGCCGGGATTTCAGAGCATATTCTCGGTCAGAAAGAACTGTCTCAAAAACATCTGGTCCGGTTCCTCGAACTGTACCATGAGGACGACTACTTCACGCGTAAAGCAAAGGAAGTGTTGGCACTGCTCCAAGAATAGGCTTTCTTCATGAATGCTCCCGGCTATCTGTCTCCCGGAACCAAACTCAAGGAACGATATGAAATCGTCAGAGAAATCGGCAGAGGCGGATACTCTGTTGTTTATGAGGCCATCGATTCTGTAAGCTCGCGTCCCGTTGCCGTGAAACTGCTGGTGCCCCCTCCTGCGGTCGCGCCTGTAGCCCGCGAAAGATTGCACCGTGAAGTGATTGCGGTTCGCTCCATCACAAGTCCCTACTTAGTTCCCGTCTACGATCTTCTGGAAGATGGACCGTGGACTTTCATCATCATGGAATTTATCGATGGCGGAGATTTGTTTCAACGGGTATCGCGAAACGGGCCGCTTTCTCTGGATCAAACGGTGCGTATGGGAATCGAGATCGGGGAAGTATTGCATGCAGCACACGGGAAAGGAATTTTACATCGTGATGTGAAACCTCAAAATGTTCTGATCGGTGAAGACGGTTGGGCACGACTTACCGATTTCGGTTCCGCAAAAATGGCCGGACAATCCACCTTAACTCATACAGGCGCGTTTGTTGGAACCCTGAATTACACAGCACCCGAAGTGCTTGCCGGAAAACGTGCGGATGCCCGCTCGGATATTTATTCGCTCGGGATGACTCTCTATTTTGCAATCACCGGAAAATTGCCGGAACGTCCTTCGCCGCATTTTTCTCCTCCGCCCTCCGAAACAGGACATCATCCTGAGGATCAACGCTCCGGCATTCCAGATTGGCTCGATGCGGTCATCGCGCAAGCTACAAAAGCCGAACCGTCGTTAAGATTTCCAACGATGTCCCGATTGCTGGAAGCGTTTCGGCAGCGCTCCATCGCTGCTGCGTCTTCCGCGCAAACGTCCGCAACTCAGTGCCTGCTGTGCCGGAATACGGATCCTTTCGGACTCTGGATTTGTGTGAGCTGTGGCGGCTTATCCTCCGGCAAATCCGAATCCTTTATTCTGGTGGACCGTCCGGAAAGCCGCAAAGAAAAAAAGATTCAGCTTGCAGCGATGCAAGAATTTTTAAAGATCGAGACCGGCAGCGGTTTGAAAGAAGCTGCTACAGGACTCAAACCTCTGATTCGAGTAGCCGAATCGCTTGCACCGCGGATTGTAGAACGTCTCCGATCGCACAGCATTCCTGCCCGCAACGTTCCAACGGGGAAATTCTGGTTCCTTTTACCCCGCGATTACTATTTGCTGATTCTGGTTGTTGCTGTTGTTGGTATGGCAGTCGGATACTGGACGCGCCCTCATCTGCTCCGGTTGACTCCCCTGGTTGCCGGATTTCTGCTGGTTGCCGGCTGGTTTGTTGTTCAGCGTCCTTATCTGGCGCCCGGCAAAGCCAAGATGGTCCTGCCACAGGAAATACACGAAACAATGATCCAAACAATGTCGAAGATTCATTCCGCAACAGCTTCCTCTCTGTTGGCGGATCTTGTAGCATTTTCGCAGCACATGTACGCACAGTCGACCGCTGTAGAACTTCAGGGATCCGTCATCAATCTGATGGAATCATTTTCAAATGCTGCTCTGCAGCTGAATCATATGGAGGACGCGCTCAACCGTTTGGAGTCGCAACGGGAGAAGCTTCATGCGGTTCCCGAAGGTTGGACTGAATCCATCGCGCAGATGGAACGCGCACGCGATTATCTGGTCCAGAAATTTTTGGAAGCAATCTCGCTTGTAGGAAGCAATCAATCGCATGCAATTCTTGGAACGAAAGGTATCGGGGAACAGTTGGGCCATCTGACCGGCGAGTTGCAAGCAGAGCTGGAAATTCAGGCATCCGTGGCAAAGCAAATGAACCAGCTGATGATTGCGACTGAGAATGAATGATCACTCCTGTGTCTCGAAAGATTCTAATCACCGGAGCTGCCGGAAACCTTGGGGGTCTGCTGGCACGCCATTTGGCAAGCGGTGGACATCACTTGCGTTTGATGTATCACAAGCGACAATTACCCCGCGATTTGACGGAAGCTCCCCATGTGGAAACGATCCGGGCGGATCTTGCTGATCCTGCGTCTCTGCTTCCTGCCGTGAAAGATGTAACGACTGCCGTCCATTTTGCCGGAGTACTTTTCTCTCCGCGCCCGGAGCGCTTCCTGCCCGAAACAAATACACGATGGTTCGCAAACCTGTTGGATGCGTGCCTGCAAGAACAATTAGCCCGGGTGATCCTCATTTCGTTCCCACATGTAGAAGGTCCCACTTCGATCGATCACCCTGCGACCGGGCGGTTGGATGCCACTCCCATTTCTGTCCATGCCCGTACTCGATTGGAAGAAGAGCGCCTCTTGATGCATGGCACAGCTGGAACAACAACCGTTCCGGTGATCCTGCGTTTGGGAATGGTCTACGGTCGTGGGATTCTCATGATCGACGCCGCACGCTGGTTGTCGAAACATCACATGCTGGCAGTGTGGAAGGAGCCGACCTGGTTCCAACTCATTTCCACAATTGACTATCTTCGTGCAACAGAGGCTGCGATCCTAAAACCAAACATTGAGGGAATCTATCACGTTGGCGATGAACAACCCGTAACTCTTCAGAACTTTCTGCGGGAAGCATCCAAAATATGGGGCTGCCTTCCACCAAAGCGATTGCCTGTGTGGATGATTTTCGCAGCCGCATGGCTCTGCGAACTATTTGCAATGTTGACGGGAAGTAGATCGCCTCACTCGCGATTTCATACGAATCGGGCAGGTCTCACACTGGGGAGATACCAGCCGGTTTCGAAGCGAATTACTTTCTCATCTCGAATACCCAACGCTGCAGTCGGGATTGGCAACCCTATAACAGAACCGCTATGCATTCCAGAATCCGACGATCCCAATAGAATTCGCTGAGAATGAACATCATCTTCAGATCTTCTGCTGGACTTGATTCCAAGTGTATCATGATATAAAATATATTTCGTATCGCAATACGATTGGAGGAAAGATGAACGTTCAATTGACGGTCCAGGAGATGGAGGCGCTGAAATTGATCGCCACCGGGAAAGTGTGTTGCCAGGGATTGGCAGAGAACCTGAAAGTATCCCGGCCAACGGCAGCCCGGGTGGTCAGTTCGTTGCGAAAAAAAGGTTTCCGCGTAGCCACGCGAAGGGAGGAATCCTATTGGCGCTACGAGATCCTGCCCGAGAAAGACGTATCTGCCAGGGGGATTGTAGGGATGCTGGGCGGCAAAGCAGCAAAAAATGCCTCGACTCATCACGATGATTACCTGATTGAGGATACGGAAGCAAAAGCTCGAAAAGCGAAAAAGAGTCTGAAAAAGGGGGCATAAGTCGGGGACAAAATGGATCCTTCC
>CAZDDB010000180.1:264-818 GCA_964504105.1 uncultured Acidobacteriota bacterium | reverse complement strand
ATTTGTAGATACATCAGCCTGGATCGCAACAGCCAGTGCAGCTGATGAGAATCACGCAGCAGCATCCGCTTACTTCCGGGATGCTGTTGATTCTGGAGTGTTACTGTTTACAACCAGGTTTGTGTTTGCGGAAACGCTCATCTTTATTAGAAAGAGAGTATCAGTCGACAAGTCCATTCAGTTTGGTGAGTATCTGCGGACTTCCCCTCAGGTAAAGATGCTGGAGATCCCCGCTGATCTTCATGAGAATGCCTGGGAGATTTTTCGAAAGTATCGGGACTGGCGGGATCTGTCTTATGTGGACTGTCTGAGTTTTGTCGTAATGAAAAACAGCGGGATAAAAAAGGCCTTTTGCTTTGATGACGACTTCCGGACATATGGATTTCAAGTAGTACCGTGAGCAACCAAGCCTTTCTTCTTTTAGCCGCTAACAGCTCACTCCTTTCCGGGCGATGGATTGTGAAACGTTAGTCAGCACCGTTCACCGCGGAGCAGCAGAGAAAAAGTAATCAGTCTGTATTTGCAAGGGGTTCCAATTGTTCGATTTTTTCGGC
>CAZDDB010000180.1:0-254 GCA_964504105.1 uncultured Acidobacteriota bacterium | reverse complement strand
CGTTCTTACCGCGCGCAGCGTGCCAGAGTTCCCAGTCTTGCTGGTGTCCAAGCAGAAATCGGCAGATGTTCCCAAAACCCGGGCCAGTCTCAAAGCCGTGTCCGGTGTGACGGCACGCCTTCCGCGAATGATTTCGTTCAGTCGCGGAAATGATACCGAGGCGAATGGCAAAAGCAGATTGCGTTATTCCTAGAGGTTTTAAAAACTCCTCGAGTAGCATCTCTCCGGGGTGAGTCGGAGGATGATAGAGCGGA
>CAZDDB010000179.1:0-8002 GCA_964504105.1 uncultured Acidobacteriota bacterium | reverse complement strand
GTTTTTGCGAATTCCTTTTCAGTGAGGGCGCCTGTGGCGCCCGGCGGCTGCATAGACCATTCCATCCGCCTTGGCGATCTTGGGGGTTCAACCCTTCCTGTTTCTTCGTGCGCTTCGTGATTCATAGATACGTCGCTGTATTTGTAAAATCAAGGGCTTAGCGAGCTTTGCGGCTTTGCGAGAGACTATCCCTTACAGCAGGAATTTGAGTTTTGGGCCGGTAAACACGAACCCTTCTTTTTCGTAGAAACGTCGGGTACGCTCCCACCGTTCTGATTCAGGCGCAGTCACATCGATCCGGGCCCAGCCTTTGCGCCGGCCGTATTCCTTGATTGCGTCCACGAGTTTGGCTCCGACACCCGCGGACCGGTACTCAGGATGCACATACATTTCATTGATGATGCCGTAGTTGCCGTTGGCATAAATGGCAAATGCTTCTGTAAGGGTCAGGATGCCGACAATCTCCCCCGCGTCGTTTCTAGCAATCATTGCCTGAAAACGATCTCTTGAATCTTGCCATCCCTGCAGGACTTTTTCCTTGTTCAAGCTTCCCAGCTCATCTCCCTCTTCGCCGAGTTCGACAAGCAATCTCGTGACCCAGTCAAAGACGACCGGCGCATCAGTAATGGATAAAGACTCAACTTTCAGATTCATTTTGTGTGCTATGGCCAGTTGATTTCTGCGGATATTTGCAGACGTTTGAATTCAGGATCCTGATCGATCAGCGTTTGATTGAGGTATGAAACATGGATCGTCAATGATTGCAACAGCATCAAGGCTCCAGTGACGCGGTATCCTTCGCCGCGCGTCGGGAACCACCAGTCATCGGTGTTGTAGGCAGCCAGAACGGCATCCGATTCCACCCGGTGGCGCGCGTAACTGATCCGGAAATTGCCACGACTCTGCAGTTGACCGAAGAAAAACTCCAGCAAATATCCCTGGTCGCCGTTTCCGGCAAGTCCCGGAGTGAAGACATCTGCCGATCGGTTGGTCACAAAATCAATCTGCGCGGTCACAGGAATCTTGAAGTTCAAACGAAGACGACCGATCACATCAAGTAAATTGTAATCATTCAGCAGCAGTGCGACGGTTCGCGTGTTGCCGCGTAAGAGTGCAGGATCCAGCTCCCTCGTGTCGTGATCGTAGTAGGAAAGAGCAACGGTACATCTTGAAATTCCGGCCGTCGCTTGAAACATCCCCTGGACCGCGATGATATTGGTCCGATCGTGCAAATAGTGTGATGCGTAAAAATCACCGGCACGTCCCGTCAGCAGGACCGACCCGTTCGCCGATTCGTAGGAAACGCTGAGGACTCCACCGTTTGGACGCAGGTCGTGGTCCCAGAGAAGCTCGCTAATCAAGAACGGATTCTCAAATTTACCACCCAGAATTTCCAATCGCGGGGACGGCGCAAATTTCACAAAGGCCTTGCTCAGGACGATGTCATCACGCTTGAAATTGTCCCGATCAAATACCGGAGTGTGAAACTGGGGAAAGGAAAAGCCGGGAAGCGGTGTGTCCTCATCGCTTTCGTCGATCCAGTTGATTTCCGCTTCCGCTCCCGCTTCGAAGGATGGATGAAGCAAGAAAAGCACACCCGGTCTCCAGCGAAGGCGGTAGCGGTCCACGTCCTCGCGGCTGTCCGGAAACTGCTGTCGCTCATACCGCAACAAAATCTCAGATTTAAACCGGATCGGATTGCCTTCCGCCATGCAGAAAGATGCAGTCAGAAAAAAGCAAAGAAAGTAGAGTGTAGATTTCATAATCAGATTTCCATTATTTCATACCTGTTGACTTCAAGAAAGGTTCTCCCTATACTTAACCAACTGGTTAAGTATTTAAGGAGAAAAACGATGAAAAAACAGACCCTATTGATTCTATTGTTTGGTTTCGCCTGCGCACTTGCCCCGCTATTCGCGCAAATGCCGCCCGCCCCGCAAGCAACAAACCCCGCGTTTGATCACATGAAATCGCTGATGGGAAATTGGGAAGGAACCACTCCGATGGGAAAAGTGAATCTGTCCTTCAAGATGATCTCTAATGGAACTGCCTTGATGGAGAACATGGATATGGGACCGGAGAACATGGTAACGACCTACTATCCCGATGGCGATCACGTCATGATGACGCATTACTGCGGCGCCAATAACCAGCCTCGCATGAAGGCTGAGAAGTGGGAAGGGAATACCATGACGTTCAGCTTTGTGGATGCAACAAATCTTTCATCGCCGGACAGCGGCCATATGCACAAGCTGGCAATGACGATGACGGATCAGGACCACCTTACTGAAACTTGGACGTGGGTGGAAAAGGGCCAGGAAAGATCCGATTCCTTTCAACTTGAGCGGAAGAAATGAGCTCGCTGGATTCGACTTTTGCAGCCATTGCTGACCCGACCCGGCGCGCGCTGCTGCTTCACCTAGCCAGACGGGACGCAACTGTGACCGATCTTGCCAAACCGTTTGCGATCTCTCTTCCTGCAATCTCCAAACACATTAGCGTACTGGAAAACGCAGGACTGATTGAACGCAAAAAAAAGGGCAGGGCACATCACTGCCGTTTGCTGGCGAATCCCATGAAAGATGCGGCTGCATGGATCAATTTTTACAGCCGCTTCTGGGGCGAAAAGCTGGATTCGTTGGAGCGCTATTTGGATCAGGAGGAACCTTCATGGCCGAAAAAGATAAAGATATCACGCTCCGGATTGCGCGCACGTTCCAGTCGCCGCGCGAAAAAGTCTTCCGGGCATGGACCGACCCGGAGCAACTAAGCCGGTGGTTTTCGCCAAACGATCAAATGACGTGCGTGGCGCAAGCCGATGCGCGCGCAGGTGGAGCCTACCGCCTGTCTATGCGTGAACCGGATGGAAAGACCCACAATGTTTTTGGTATTTACTGGGAAGTGATTCCGCCGGAAAAGCTTGTATTTACGTGGAAATGGGAAGAACATCCGGAAATGGAAGACACGTTGGTGACCCTGGAGTTTCTGGATCGAGGCGGCGCGACTGAACTGGTACTAGTGCACGAGCGCTTACCAGACGAAAAAATGCGCGACGAACACAAGAAAGGATGGAATGGCTGCCTGGATCGTCTGGCCAAATACGTGTAGGAATTCACCGCAAAGCCACGAAGATCACAAGGAAAGGACGTGATGGAGAGCGCCTTCCAGCTCCGGATAATGGAACACAAACCCGTTTGCGATTAAACGCGCCGGTTCCATTCGAAAGCTGGATAGCAGCAACTGCTCAGCCATCTCTCCCATCACGAGTTTGAGAGCGGGAGCGGGAACAGGGAAGATGGCGGGACGCCGGAGCACTCTGGCGAGTGTTTTTGTGAACTCGGCATTTGCGACTGGATTTGGCGTTACGGCATTTAGGGGTCCGTCAATTGTTTCTGATGTCAAGGCGAATTCGACAATACGGATTAAGTCATCGATGGCGATCCAACTCCAATATTGTTCCCCTGAGCCAAGTCTACCGCCTGCTCCGAGTTTGAAGGGGAGAAGCATCTTCGCCAGTGCGCCGCCTTTTGGAGTCAATAGAATGCCGATTCGCACGTGGACTACGCGAATCCCTTTCCGGCGCGCAGGTTCCGCGGCCGCTTCCCACTCCTTGCATACATCTGCGAGAAATCCGGTGCCGGCGCTACTGTCTTCACGCAGGATTTCCGATCCCCTGTCTCCGTAGTATCCGGATGCAGAGGCACAGATCAACACTTTTGGTGGGGCAGCTAAGGCGGCAAGCGATTCGGCAATCAACCTGGTTCCTCTTACGCGGCTGTCGAGAATCTGTTTTTTTCTTCCCTCGTTCCATCTGCCCGCTGCAATGTTTTCACCTGCGAGATGGACTACCGCGTCGAGGCCGGCCAGTTTTTCCCTGTCGATCGTTCCCGTTTCAGGATCCCAGCGCACATCGCCCGTCGTGCCACCGCGAACGAGACGCTGGACGTCATGCCCATGTTGCGTGAGATAAGGAAGCAACCCCGATCCGATCAGACCCGTAGAACCAGTGATTAAAACCTTCATGAATGAATCCTCCGGAATTCAGGTACTTTCCTGACTTGGGGTGCGGCGTCTCTGCCCGCGATGGCGGCCATGGAGGGCCGTCCTCCAAAGCAGGACGGTTCGGATTGCTATCCCGCTTTCGGATGATTAGAATAACACATCTACACGCGGGATCGGGAGATTAAAACAGGAAGATGCCATGAGTGATCTGGACAAATTACGGATCAGCCGCGACCCTGAAGAAACAGGCGAGAAATCTTCCGGCTGGGGAAAGAAAATTGCTTTGCTTCTTGTCCTTGTTGCCGTTATCGCCGGTGCCTATTTCTTATTCTCCGGGCCGCTAAAACCGGCGAAAGAAGTGAAGGTTACGACTGTGACTGCCGTATATCCTTCGCAGGCGAATTCAGTGCTGAACGCCAGCGGGTACGTTGTTGCGCAGCGGAAGGCGGAGGTTGCCTCCAAGGCGACCGGGAAGCTGGAATCTCTGTCTGTAGAAGAAGGAACGCGTGTCACGAAGGGTCAAATCATCGGACGCCTTGACAGCCAGGACGTAGCTGCGGCGCTGGAACAGGCGAAAGCGGATTTGCAAGTCGCCAAAGCGTCTCTTGAGGAAGCAACCGCAAGTTTTGACCGTCAAAAATCGTTGTGGGACGCAAAAATCGGTTCACGAAGCGAACATGATCTTGCCGAAGCATCATACAAGAGAGCGGCTGCGTCCGTGAAATCTGCTGAGGCACGGATACGCGCTGCAGAAGTACAGATGGAATATACTTATATTCGCGCTCCGTTTGACGGGACTGTCCTGACCAAAAATGCCGACGTGGGGGAGATTGTTGCGCCGTTTGGCTCTGCAGGAAACTCGAGGGGTGCGGTAGTTTCGATGGCGGATATGGATTCCCTGCAGGTGGAGGCGGACGTTTCCGAATCCAATATTGAACGGGTGCATCCTGGACAGCCGTGCGAAATTACCCTGGATGCGTTTCCTGAAAAGCGATACCGTGGCGAAATTCATATGATTGTGCCGACAGCCGATCGCGCAAAAGCCACGGTTCTGACCAAGGTGCGTTTCCTTGATAAAGATGAGCGCGTTCTTCCCGAGATGAGCGCCAAAGTGGCGTTTCTTTCGAAAGAATTAGAAGAATCGCAGGTAGATGCGAAACCAAAGATTACCGTCGATCCCGCCGCGATATTGGATCGCGGAACGGAAAAAATCGTATTCTTAGTGCAGAACGAACAGATTGCGGAACGAGCAGTAAAACTCGGTGGGATGGTGGGTTCTGCGGTGGAGATTCTCGAAGGTGCGGCCGCTGGAGATCAGGTTGTGCTGAACCCCACCGGCGATTTGCGAACTGGAACAAAGATCAAGATTGCCATGTAATTTCGTAAATCCGGCGTTTTCCGGCCGGTTTTTCTGGGAGTAGTGATGTCAGCCATTGTTGAAGTTAAGAATCTTTATAAAGCGTATCAGCGGGATAGCCTGAACATTCCAGTGCTCGAAGACATTTCTCTGACGGTTCCCGAAGGAGAGTTTCTGGCATTGATGGGCCCTTCCGGTTCGGGTAAGACCACGCTGCTGAACTTGATTGCCGGGATTGATCGTCCCACCAGCGGCGTCATCACAGTGGCCGGGGAAAATCTGAACAGCTTGAGCGAGACCCAACTCGCCAAGTGGCGCGCCCGGCATGTGGGCATGGTATTTCAGTTTTATAACCTGATTCCGGTTTTGACCGCATTTGAGAACGTGGAACTGCCGCTCCTGTTGACAAAACTTTCGAAGAAGGCGCGCAAGGAACACGTGGATACCGCTCTGGGAATCGTGGGATTAACAGACCGCAAAGATCATTATCCGAGACAGCTTTCAGGTGGCGAACAGCAGAGAGTCGCGATCGCGCGCGCGATCATTACCGATCCCACAATCCTGGTGGCGGATGAGCCTACCGGTGATCTGGACCGCAAATCGGCGGAGGAAGTTCTGACGCTGATGGACCGCCTGAATCAGGAGTTCAAGAAAACAGTCATCATCGTCACGCACGACCCACATGCCGCGGAACGAGCGCACGTGATCCTCCATCTTGACAAAGGTGTTTTGCAGTGAAATACGTCAAGCTGATCATACGCAACGCGATGCGGCACAAATTGCGCAGTGCTCTGACTGTGATCGGAATTGCGATCGCGGTGCTTGCGTTTGTGCTGATACGCACCGTGATCGGAGCCTGGTACGCGGGCATCGATGCTGCTTCTGCGGACAGACTGATTGCCCGGCACGCCGTTTCGTTTGTGTTCTCGCTCCCGATCTCGTACGGAGACAAGATCCGCCAGGTTCCGGGTGTGGCAAATCTCAGCCATGCGATCTGGTTTCAGGGAATCTATAAGGACGCGCGCGAGTTCAAGAACTTCTTTCCGCGGATTGCGATCGATACGGAACACTATTTTGAGGTCTACCCGGAATTTATAGTTCAGAAAGATCAAATGGAGGCGTTCAAAAAAGAAAGGAACGCCTGCATCATTGGAATCAAGACCGCCAGACAGCACAATTTCAAAATGGGTGATGTGATCCCCATTACGGGTGATATCTATGCCGGCAAATGGGAATTCGTAATCCGCGGGATTTACACAGGTCGTGATCGGCTGACTGATGAAACGCAAATGTTTTTTGACTGGCAGTATCTGAATGAAAGAATGAGAGAGACTAATTCGTTTCGCGCGGACCGGATCGGCTGGTACGTTGTAAAAGTGGGGGACCTTAGCAAGAGCGCGGCCATTTCGCAGCAGATTGACAATCTCTTCAAGAACTCTGCCGCCGAAACAAAAACCGAAACGGAGAAGGCGTTCAACCAGAGTTTTATCTCCATGTATAGCGCGATCATCACTGCAATGAATTTTATTTCGTTTGTCATCGTGGGAATTATTCTGCTTGTTCTGGGAAATACGATGGCAATGACAGCCCGCGAGCGGACCACTGAATACGCCATTCTAAAGACGCTTGGATTTACTTCCAAACATCTGCTGGGAATGGTTTCCGGAGAATCGCTTACGATTTCGTTGATCGGCGGCGTGCTCGGTATCCTTGTTGCGTTTCCGATCATTCGCGGCTTTCAGACTGCATTTCCAAACATGTTTCCCATTCTGCCGGATCCGACAATTACGATCCTGATCGGGGGACTTGCTGCCGTATCCGTCGGCGTTATCGCTTCCATTTTTCCCGTGATGCGCGTCATGCGGATGCGGATTGTAGATGGCTTGAGACATATTGACTGAATCATATGAAAATACCGGTTCGTTACAGTTATCGGAATCTCTGGACGCGGAAATTGACCACAATCATGACCATGATGGGAATCGCGCTGGTCGTGTTTGTATTTGCTGCGGTGTTGATGCTGGCAGCGGGACTGCGTAAGACTCTGGTGTCCACAGGTTCCGATGATAACTTTGTAATCTTGCGTAAAGCTGCGGGCTCGGATCTGCTAAGTGTGGTAGATCGCGATTCTGCGCGCCTGATCGAGTCTTTTCCGGAGGTGGTGGTCTCGCCGGAGGGAAAGCCTGTGCGGTCCACCGACTTTGTGGTGATCATCAATCTTCTCAAGTATGGCAGCAACGACATGGGGAATGTGATTGTTCGCGGTGTTTCTCCGGAAGTGTTTCAGCTCCGCCCTCAGGTCAAGCTCGTAGAGGGACGAATCTTTCGAACAGGTACTTCGGAAATTATTGTGGGTAACTCGATCGCTAAGCGTTTTCAGGGATGCCGCGTGGGGCAGTCTTTGAAGTTCGGATCACGCAGCTGGCAGATCGTGGGCGTGTTCGAAGCGTCCAAGAGCGGATTTGAGTCGGAGATCTGGGCGGATGTCGAACAGATGTTGGCTGCGTTCAATCGTCCGGTGTACTCGGTAGTCACGGTGCGTTTGAAGAATCCGGCCCAGATAAACGGGTTTCAAAATCGTATGCAAAGCGAGCCACGTTTGAATTCATTTGAGATCAAGAACGAAAGAAAGTATTTTGAAGA
>CAZDDB010000178.1:5294-8004 GCA_964504105.1 uncultured Acidobacteriota bacterium | reverse complement strand
TTACAATTCAGCAAGCCGCAGAGTATCTGGAAAAAACCGTTCCTATGGATGCAGAGACCGCTCTGGAAGAAGCGGCTTCCTTTGCCTCCACACCAGGTCAGGCCATCACATATCAGATCGGCAAATTACAAATCCTGCAGTTTCTTGCGGATGCGCGTCGGGCAAAAGGACACGATTTTCAGCTCCGGAATTTCCACGACTTTCTTTACAAAAATGGGAACGTGCCTATTGCGCTTCAGCAATGGGAATACCTGGGTGATCGTCCGCTATTCTGAGACTCATTGTTTCTGTGAGAGGGAAAACCAATTCCCAGAATCGTCCTTGAACAATGCTTCTATTCCATAGAACTCCTTTTTAGGAGCTTTTGAAAACTCTACGCCTTTTGTTTTCAGTTCCTCATAGGTAGCATAAATATCCTTGCATTCAAAAACGCCAAATCCAAATGTTCCTTTCTTTACTAAATCCTGCATTTGATCGGCGGTTTGTTTCGTAAAGATCATCCCCTCCGCGATTGGCAGCAGGGTAATCTCGAGATCGGGTTGGTCTGGTGGAGAAACCGTCAGCCAGCGCATTTTGGGGCCCATCGGGGCGTCTGTGCGAACCTGAAAACCGAGTTTCTTAACGTAAAACTCGTAGGCACTGTCCTGATCAAGGACGTAAACGCTAACGTGTGACATTCGTGAGATCATTGCTTTGCTCCTTCTGTTGTGAACAGATGACATAAAAATAAGCACAGACCTAATGCTCTGCTTCTTGAAAATTGCTCATTTTAGATGAACCACTCCTTCCGGCAAAACAGTTAGGGATGAATTTCAGAGGCGCCTTTGAAGTTTCAGCTTTTCGCTGGAGTTGTTGCAAATGATAAGCCAAGGGTGTCCGTCCAACTGCCCGCTTGAATAGACCTGTAAAGGAACTTACACTGTGAAAGCCAACTGCAAAACAAACCTCGGTGACGGAAATATCATCCTTCAAAAGTTGTTTTGCCTTCTCAATCCTTACATAGGTCAGATATTGATGTGGTGTTTTGCCGTAAATCTTCTTGAAAACACGGATAAAATGAAATTTTGAAAAATATGCTTGGTCAGAAATACATTGAAGGTCAATATTCTCACTGAGGTTGTTGTCAATGAATAGTTTACTTTGGACTATTCGTCTGTATAAATAAACCTTTGGATAAAGTTCTTCGTTCATCGCCAAAAAGGCCCCCGTCGGCATCTTGACGGCATTCATTATAGTACGTTGAATCTTTGGAGGGAGGATTGATGAAGACATTCTGGATCACTTTCGCAACTCTATTTCTTGCAGAACTGGGCGACAAGACTCAACTGGCCGTGATTACTTTAACTTCACGAACAAAGGATCCACTATGGGTCTTGCTGGGAGCAGTATCGGCGCTGGCTATTGTAACCCTGCTGGGTGTGGTAGCCGGCGAAGCGCTCGTACGTATCGTTCCCGAACAAATCATTAAGAAGATCGCCGCTTCTGCCTTTGTTGTCATTGGCCTCTTGATGCTCTTCGGAAAGCTGTGATCGTTTGACTTCCATTACCATGAGAAACTAAATGAATCATGTGCTCTTCGATCGCTTCCTGGGATGCGGTAATTTCATTCTGAGTGCCGCAATAGGGACACTTGAGCAGATGTGTAGGGACGCAATTCATTGTGCTCTGGGGCGTGATGAATCATACCCCCACATCCTTCGTGTTGTCGTCCGGATTGCGGTCAATCAACTTGTTTAGCGGATCGATACCTGCTTTCTTGGGTGCTTGATCCACCACAAACGTGAACTCGCTCTTGCCGCTCCGGATGTGCTTCTTTTCCAGCGCGAGGATATTGTCTTCTCCGTTCTTACCTTTTTCTCCCAGCACACCCACATCAATCAAATCGTCAACCGGGATTTCCGTTTCCTTCCCCTGTCCATTGGACCGGAGTTTCTTTGCTTCAATCACAACCTCCACTTCATATTTTCCATCCGGCCGCTTTTGGGAAGTGGTTTCACTGGTGCGAAGATCGTACAGCGTAATCGTCTCGAAAAGATCTTTGACGATCGATTTCCTGGAGTCCGGTACTGCAGGATTCATGTAGGACAGAAATTCACGGGTGGTGGTATAAGGGGGATTTTGGAACGCCACATCATGCACGTACCGGGCCAGCGCTTCGTTTAGCGGCTTCTCTCCCACATAATCGCGCAGCGCGTACATTACCAGACTTCCTTTGTTGTAATGGATGTAGCCCTGGTTTTCCAGCAACATCAGCGGCAGTTCTTCCACCAGTTCACCGCCGCGGCTCTGCAGATAACGGTCCAATTCGTACTTCAGAAACTTCCGCATTTGCTGCGGGCCGTATTTTTTTTCCATCACCATCAAAGCGGAATACTGCGCCATCGTTTCCGACATGACAGTGGCCCCTTGTACATTGGCTCCAATCACCTGATGCGCCCACCATTGGTGCGCTACTTCGTGCGCCGTTACATAATAGACGTAGTCGATGTCTTCCGGTTTTTCGATGCGCGCAATAAAGCCGATGCTTTCCGAAAACGGAATCGTATTGGGAAACGACTGCGCAAAACGCGCGTAGCGCGGAAACTCGATAATCCTCACCTGGCGGTGCTGGTAGGGGCTGAAGTTCGCAGTAAAGTAGTCGAGGGAACCCTTCACGGCGTCAATCATCCGGTCTACATTGTAGGTATGCGTGGGATGATAGTAGATTTCA
>CAZDDB010000178.1:0-5284 GCA_964504105.1 uncultured Acidobacteriota bacterium | reverse complement strand
CATTCTTCCAGTGATCTTTCTTTACGGCATAACGCGCCGATAAATACGACCAGAAGTCCAAAATGGGAGAGTCCATCTTGTAGTAAAAATAACGGCGCCCGTTTTGGGTCCATTCTTTTTGCAGATAACCCGGCGCAATCGCAATCTGATCGGCGCTCGTGCTCACTGTAGTCTCGAAGTTGATCCAGTCTGCTTCGGGTGTAATGTAGGTATTCCGGCGCGCTGCTTCATCGTCCATTTTCGGCATCCGCTCCACCGCAGCCAGCCCATACTTCTTTCTCTTGTTTATGTCCTGCAATTGAAATTCTCGCGAATATCCCAGGTGCGGAAAATAATCGCTACTATCAAAGAACGTGCCGTTATACACGATCTTTGTGTTGGAACGGTCGTTAACAAAACCGCGGTTCTCCACAGATACATCAAAGCCAAGCAGGAGAGTGTCTCCCGGCCTCATTGGTTGTGACAACCGGTAAATGTAGTAGCCGCGATCATGGTCTTCCATCTCCAGCTTGCTTCCGGGAACATCAATCTTGTGCCGACCGTCATCCTGCTTGGCAGCTTCCTAATCTTGTGAATCATGACATCGCGGTTGAGGGTGAGGTGAATCACATCAATGGTTTGTTGCTTCTTGTTCTTCAGCAGATAATGGCCCCGGATGTTTACGGAACGCTGCTCCGGATATATATCAACGTTGGCGTTTACGTCGGTGGCATTGCGATATTTTCATATCTTTTGTACAGCTTCTCGAACCTGCAGCGTCGCAATGGTGCGCATGAGGGTTGACTTCAGGAATGCTGTCGAACGTCTGCACCACTTGTCGATTCATTTCGCCAAAGGCCTGAATCAATGAATCCGTGATACAGCGTAAATGCAAGGATTTAGGGCTTCTGCGCTTTAGATGCCGTCCATCCGGATTCAGAGCGTTTGATGAACTTTGTATCAAGATTGAATTCCATCAATACCTCTTTTTAACTGGGATCACGAAAACGGGGGAGAAATCATCAGGAAGGGATGTATGAACCACTAGACTCCATTTGTAATATGAATTTGATCTCCAGCCTGATGGAGGCAAATCAGCAGGAATGAGTATATCGACGGGGATACGGGATCGCGTCCCTTTCTCGGCCAGATTAACGATCTCCTGCGCCTTCTTTGAGGTCAGACTTTGATTCGAAGATTCATTCAAACCTCCGAGAGAGACCAGCTCGGTTTCCCGCAGAGGCTGTCCGGCAAGGGTTCTTTTGAACATCGATATTCTGAAATCGTTCAGTGCAGTAATCAATATAGAGGCTGAATCAAATCCAGATTGAGTTTGCACCAGTTGAGCAGTGACCATACCACTGTTGTCCCAGACATCATTGTCTACGATCCTGGTCTTGCCGGGTGCATGCCTTTGCGCAGTCTCAGTGCAGTTGAGTTCAATTCGGATTTCAACATCGACAGGTAAAGGAAGCCAGGTCTGAATAGTTCCGATCAATCTTTCGCCAATTTTTGCTGGAACCGAATCCAACACGAGCGTGGCAGGAAAAAGCGCCGAAAAGAACATGGCCCTAAATACCGAACGTAAAAGAAAGTAGGAGGTCATCACCACTGTAGCGACAAGCAGCCACAGAAGGAGCGAACCGCCCTGGTCGATCAAATAGAAAATGAGCGCAACTGACGAAATTCCAGCGATTCCCCCTAGAAAGACAAATAGTCCGGAGACAGGAAACGCTGAATTGCGGATCGCGTGCTTCATGGGAATGAGCCGATGCAGACCTGTCGCGCCTTCGAATGGCCCCGCCATTCTTGAGGCGCGGGATGCTCGCCTTGGGAAGGCGGTACGCTGGAGAAGCCAAGCCCCCAGCCGGTGACCGACGAAGAACACTGTCGGAAGTCACGTTGACGATCCGTCCACAATTTCGAGCGGTCAGACCGGCTGAAAAATGTTTTGCAAACAACCCCGACCAATCGGCGTGTGTCTCGGCCTACTTCACCGGAGCCGAGAGGTCTTCGAGCTTAGCGCCTTTCTTGGCGATGTAGAAGGCGAGCGCCTCGGCCGGTTCGCTGGTGCTGGCGTTCTTCACATTGTGAACTTCACCGGCCGCAGTCTGGAACGTGTCGCCTGCTTTTAGCGTCATAGCCGGCTTGCCCTTCACTTCGAATACGATCGAGCCCTCAAGGTCGTACACGATCTCATTGCCTGACTGAGTGTGCCAACCACTTTCTCCGCCCGGCGGCACGCTTCTTAGCACCAGAATAGCTTCCATTCCCTGAGCACCGGCCAGCTCCGTCCGCTGCAGGATGGTCCCCATCTTTAACGGATCCTGGGCGCTCACGGCGCGGCTACCAAGTACGCCCACCGCACTGCCGATGAACATCACGACTCCGAGAAACCAGTAGATCTTTCGCATGGTATCCTCCTTTTTGATATGTCTTTTTCATGCCGAAGTTTTGTTGTTATATGAAGTTGTTTTTGACGCCTGCCCCTGGCAAGGTTGTTTGGGACGGCTCACCTGCTATTGTCTCACATCATAACATTCGCTTCCAAAGATTGAGATGGCGATCAGTTCCCACGGCAGAATCACATGCTGGGCCAGAACCATCAGCAGTCGCAATAAAGTGGGGCACAGAGCAGACTATGGAGTTGCTGGGGTGGACGCCGTAGGCTTATCTTTTGCCGCTTTGCTTATTTTTCCCTTGGCGGAGCCGAGAGGTCCCTCAATCTCGAATTTAAGCGCGCCAGGGCCTTTGAGGTAGGCCGCTCGAACCCCATAGGGTTTGTCGTTCGGCTCTTCCAGCGAAACAGCACCGCGTGCAAGGAGCCGCTTGTAGTCCGCGTCTACGTCTTCGCTCGCGAAGGCGATAGTGGCGGTAGTGTCCACCTTTGTGACATCCAAAATGATGTGAATGGGCTTGGACGACAGAATCCCCATTCGCTTGTCCTGATAAATCGGGCAAGACAGCGAACAGCAAAGCGTTTGCGGGTTGAAAACGAAGAAGCTTCCGGGGATCCAACCGAACGGCTGGATCGGCTGAGAGTTGATCTCCTTGCGTCCAGATTAAAATAGCCGAAAGTTCGATGAACTCTCCTGAAGAATCGCAATTTACCGAGAAACTAAAAGACGCCTACGCTGCGTCAGGAGAAAAACATTTCTGGCAGATGATACTGGAGAAACAGTTACAGGAATCGAAAAAAGATGATCCTGCCGACTCAGTCTGGAAGAAGGGGCAGCAAAGAGAGGTTAAGCGGTCATCTGCTCAACTGGGATGAAAGCAGGAGTACCTGTTCCTTAAGTTCCGATTCCGTTTGCCACTCCAATATATACGCGCCGAGACGCGTCATCGCTGTAAGGTATCGACTTCGATTTCCCGGTTCCAGAACTTTAAATTCTTCTCGAGTGATCTCCGCCACAGAAGCGTGATGAAGTATCCAGATGGAGATCCGCTTCCGGCGTAGGAGTGCTTTGCGGACATATAGCAAAAGCAGTTCATCATACGTCGTCTGCATCTTAGCCAACGGTGGCCAGTAGAGAAGCACATCAGTCACTTTGCTGTGAAGCAAACGAATGAATTTCTGAATCATGTCCTCGTTCTTTTGTCCGGCTCCCCTGAGAATTTTGGCGATATTGCGGCGAACTTCCAGCGGGGAGGAATCTGACTCGGTGCCCTTTTTCTCGAAGTCCCACATGCCGGGACCAAGCAGAAAGATCACCGCCACGAGAAAGGCTACCTCGAGAGACTTTGAAGTTCGGCGACTTCGGACTTACCGATTTCCTTCTGGCGGCGTTCAGCCTCCGTACGGAAGGATTCGAAGGATTCCAAAAACGCCGCGCCGCGGGCCCCAAGGATATACTGCACGGATATTTTCCCTTTCTTGGCCGGAACGGTTCTCGCAACAATCCAAAAACCCTTCCGCAGACTTCTCAGAGCACGATCCACTTGAACCGGATTCAAATCCAAGCTTTTTTGTATCTCAGTAAACCTTAGAGGTCTGCGCTTCAACGCAAGCAGGATACGCAAATAATCGGGGTGTTTTAGCAGTTCCAGGATCATGAAATAAGTATACTTACAATTTGTAAGTAAAGCAATGAGCCCCGCCCGCTCCTGCACAGACGATCGAAGGGCCCAACGGATCAAGTGGAATGGTGGGTCTGTGATAATCCAAGCGGCGCTACGATGATTAGCAATTTGCATTGATCGGGGAACGAAGATCCATGTTTTGAAGATTTGGTACGCAAGATCGGTGTCCAACAATAGGACGAAAACACAGAACCTATGGGGTTTGCTGAGGATTTTTCGGGAGCAGGCGGGAGATGATCAGAAACAAAACGAGGACGGCCAGCGATAGCGCAGTCCAGAAAAGAATGTTGGAAGTTCGGGAGCCCACATACTTTTCACGGAGTGACGGCTCCTTCAGAACCTCCTCTAGACCAAGAGATGCAACGGATCTTTCCGCTGCCAGCAATTGTGGCCCCACCAGTCCGATGTCGTACTGGGGAGAGTCTGCATTTTGATTCCCATAATAAAGAAAGGGTTCTATTCCCGATGCTGTTTTGGTGAGAATGTGACTGATGTTGTAGAAGAACCTGAAATTTTCCAGCCGGACCGGTGGATTGTCGCTGTTGTTGATTTCGAGAAAGAGAGTATCCGTAGAAGGAGGACTGATGGAGACAACAAGCGTGGTCTGTTTCATGTCCGGAGTTTGAATCCATTCCGCTTCCCCGAGAGTTCTCCGGACCTCATTTCCCCGATCATCCGTAACCATTTCGTAAACCACGACGTTTCGTTTGAAAACGGCTGTGAGGGGCGTACAGCTCAAGCCGATCACCGGCAGTGATCGATGAGGCAGCGTAAGCTTCCAGCGCGTGAGGGAAGGTTTCTTCGGATCATTCGCTTCGGCAACCACTGGCGCAACGTACTTCGTAATCGAAGTCCTCTCCAGAACGTATGGAATCTGCTTGCCGTCATGTATCAGTCTCAAATCGCGCAGCGTGGGATTCGAGTGAGACAGGGTTTCGAGGTCCGGCTCGACTTCCTGAACACCCGGGGCTGCGACTTTGACTTTCTTCCGGTATTTCCACGCTGAGATATCCAGGGATGTACCCGTATTTTGAATTTCGGGCAGCGCTTCAGCCTGGCGATAGGCAGCATTTTTCGCGACGGGCGAAAAAACGGTTGTGATCAGAGATGCATCCTTCAAAGCGGGACCGAGAGCAGTCAGGTCGTAGTTTGGAGCGGTACATTGAAGATTGCCTGTCAGAATGGAATACGTACCGTCCAGCTTCGCAACGAACACAGCAAA